>JAIROU010000307.1 GCA_031257375.1 Bifidobacteriaceae bacterium | reverse complement strand
CTCGTTCGATCACCATGTCAACGGTGTTGTGGGGGTCGGCGCCGAAGGGCCAGGATTCTGTGAAATCCAGGCTTTCGGCGCCGCCTTCCATGTGCAATGTGACTGTTACCCGTGGGGTGACACTGTTGCTTTCGTGGTTGTTGGGGGACAGGTTCATGGGTTTGCCGGCTTCCCGCCCAGGTCGAGCAGCCCTTGGGACAGGCGGTTGGCGATCAATCGGCAGTACCTCTCCTCGATCTCCACGCCAACCGCCTGGCGCCCCAGGTTCCGGGCCGCCACCAGTGTCGAACCCGACCCGGCGAACGGGTCCGCGATCACCCCAGGCGGGGCCTTCGAGATCAACAACTCCATGAGCCCTACCGGTTTTGGCGTCGGATGGCCTAGCTTCTTCGGGAGCCCGGCCGACCCGGCCCTCATTTCGCCGGTGGGGATCACGCTGCCACACGTCGGGCCGGTCCACCCGCCCCCGTAGATCCAAATCTCCTCGTCGGAAGACGCCCAAGGCGCGGTCTTGATGAGGTTCCCCCGGTTCGTCTTGTGCCACACAATCCGATGGTCGGGTCTCACCGGGGGCGGTTTCCGCCACGACCCGAACACAGCGGCGGCCTTCCCCTCCCACAGCGACAGCGCGGCATCGCGCGTTTTGGTGTCTTCATCCTGGGAGACGCTGCTTTCGCCGTCTTTTCTTTGCGCCCACTTGCCGCGGGACATGTGCAAAGAAGGGCTCCGGTAGCCGATCCCGTAGGGCGGGTCAGTTATGAGCACGTCCGCGCCGGCCCAGACTGCGGCCAGGGCCGGGTCAAGGCAATCGCCCAGGTAAAGGACCACCAGGTCGTCCTGGTAGTACGGCTCGGCGCTCATGCGGTCGCCTCCCACAAGTAGCGGGCCACGCCTTCGGCCCCGTTCGGCATCCTGCGCCGCCCGGCGGACTGGAAGTGGTCGCCACGGGCGGGCCGCTCGGCCACCAGCCGGAACGCCGCGCCGCGCAGCGACCCGCCAGACTCGTCCTGGCGGGTGTACGTGATGACCCTCGTGTAGCCGAGCGCCAGGGCGGCGCGCACGCACGCGCGGTACAGCATCGAGCAAGCGTTCCGCTCGCCGTCGGCGACGGCGCACCGGCTAATCTCCGCTGTGCGGCCGTCTGCGTTGCCGCGCCCTTTCGGCCACTCCAAGGTCGCCACCCCGACCAGCACGCCGTCACGGGCGCACCCGACTTGGCAGATGGTCCGCCGGGGCGGTTTGTTGTGGCGGTGCCACGCGGCTATGAACGCCCGCGCGTCCGCCAGGGAGACTGGCGCCAGTTCGAGGCTCATGCCGCCACCGCCCAAGCCCGAGCCTCCAACAGCGAGCGCACCGCGCGGGCGGCCTGCTGGGGGACCACGCCGTTGCCCAGCAGCCGCAGTTGGGCGGTCCGCGTCAAGTCGGCCGTCCACGCGGTCTCCAAACCTGGCCACACTTCGGCCAAACCCATCTCGAGCCCGGCGTAGCCGGTGAACAGACTCCCGAAAAGCATCAGCACGCCTCCCCCCACCGGCCCTGGTCGCGGGACGCCAAACGCTCCCACAAGTCCAGGCGGCCGGCCCGCTTCAACGCCGCCCGCGCCCCGTCACGGCCCAACGGGCGGCCCGCCGCCCGCGCCGCCTCCAACAGCCGCCCCAACCCTTGGCCCGTCTCGTCCAGCCACTGCGCGTCCTCGACCAGCGGCGACACAGGCGCGACGGCCCGGATAGGCGCACGCCGCAACCGCGGCAACCCCACATAGGTCTTCCCCGCCGCCCGCCGTCTGCGGCCCGCCGACTCGCGCCGAGCCCGCAGGCATTCCGCGCACGCCGGCTCACCCCGGTAGCGGTGACGGCTGTAACCCGAATCGGTGCCGCAAACCGCCTCGCCCCAGTTCCGAACCGGCCGCCTGACCGCCCGGCGGTACCGCGCGCGCCCGGCCGCCGCGTGAGCCGCCAGACACGCCCCGCAAGCCAACCCGCCCGACCGGACATGCCTGTAATAGCCCGAATCGGTGCCGCACGCCGCCGCCCGCGCCGTCACAATGCCACATCCATGCCGCGCGCCCGCAGAATCTCGGCGGCTTGGTCGTCCATGTCGCCGCCCAGTTCGCCCGCCTCCAGCGCATCCAGCAGGACCCGGACATCTTCGGCGGTCAGCCCCTCGGCCGTCTGTTCGGCCAGCGCCCACGCCTCCATCGACTCGTGCAGCAAACCGCCGGCCAAAGAGCCCTGCCCGGCCTCATCGACCAGGGCCATCGCGTAGTCGAGCAGGGCGGCAGCCTCAGCCAGGTTGGCGAACCGGCGCGCCGAGTCTGACGCGGCCGAATAATCCCACTTGGCCATCACGCCACCGCCGGCTCGAGCGCGCACACGTCCCACAAGTCCCCAGGCCCGGCCAGGACGAACGCCTGCCCACCGGCCCGTTCCAGCCGTTCGCGCGCGCCAAGCGCGTCATGGAACGCCAAGCCCGCCGCGACCTGGCGGCGCCTGAACCCATCGACCGGGCGGGGCGGGCGCCCGCTCACCGGCTGGCCTCGGCCTGGTGCTGGTCCCGCAGCCAAAAGTCGTGGCGCTTCCTGGCCGACCCGCACGGGCCGCAAGGGCGCTCCGAGCCATCGGGATGCCGCCGACAGAACGGCGAAGGCTCGCGAAGGTCTCGCGTGGCGTCCGCGCCGCCGCCAGCCGCCCCCTCGCCAGCCGCCCCCGCCTCGGCCCGCCGGGCTTCCTCCCCCTCGGCCCGCTGGGCCGCCTCCTCCTGCCTTCCCCCTCCCCCCACTACCGCGAAGTCCTCGCGCGGGTGTCGAGACAAACTCGCGAGGGATTCGCGCGGGGGCGGGGCCGGCAGGCGCGACGGGCGCGGCCGGTCCACCGCCGGCCAATCCGCCAGAACCAGGTACGTCCGCCCCTCGACCGCGTACAAGACGATGTAGCCCGCGTCGGCCAGGGCCAGCAGGTGCTCGTCCATCAGGTCGTCCGTCATGTCCGGGTCCAGCGGCCACAGCAAGCCCCGAAGGACCGCCGCCGTCGCGGACGCCCTGCCCTCGTCGTCCGCCGCGAACCGGAGCCCCACGCCCGTCAGCCTGACCTTCGCGGGCAAGCCCATCAGCGTCTCGTCTGTGAACATCTCCGCTGGGACCGACCTCAACCTCCGCGTCACGGGCACGGCGAACTCCTTTGAAAATCAATTCCTTGGCCCGCTCATACAACGCCTGGGTCGGGGCCTTGAAACACTCCGTCCAGCCGCGCCCGCCAGGCGGCAGAACGCCGTCGCTGTCCGTCGCGCTGGCGAACGCGGGCTCCAGCTCGGCGCGCAACTCTTTCAACGCCTCCCGCTCAAAGGAGGCCGGGCTGTCCCGCCACAACACCACTATCCGCGCGCCAGCCTTCACCAACGCCCGGATGCGGCTCATCTTCCAACACCGGCCCACTTTGATAATCCCCAACCGGTCCCAGGACGCCACATACGTCATCGCCAACGGCGGGATAACGACCGCCGTCATGGCGTGCCCCCCGTCCGGTAGATGCACACCTGGCGGGCCTTGAAACCGTCCGCCACAACCAGCAGACTCGAGGCGCCCGTGCCCTCCGGCGGTCCCGCCAGCATCGCCTCGAGGGGCTTGTCGTCAGGCCGCATCCAAGCGTCTGCGGCCTGGAACACCGCCGCCGAATAGGCCGCATTCAACCGCAGAAACGCCGCCGGCGCCAACTCGTCCGCGCCGTCCACCAAATCTGCCGGAGGTATTGGCAGGCCGTCCTTCTGGGCGGGCTCGCCCAGCTTGACCGACACCTCCGGGTCATCCCCGCCGCACCATATGCGCTCGGTTGACAGCGACACCGGCAGGCTCGACCGACCCCGACCCGACAGCGCGCTCGCCATCACCCGGAAAGCCGGGCGGGTCAGCCAAGCCTCCACCTTCGGCAAAGGCGCGTCCAACCCGTTAGCCTGACCGGCCAGGATCGACAGCCGAACCGCTTTGAACCGGTCAGTCGCGCAAGCCAACAGCTTGTCTGGCTCGGTCCAAACCCGCACCCCGCACAAGTCCGGCAGGCTCCGGTCCTGGCATGCGAACTTCTCGGCCGTCTGGAACAACCGCCGCCACTCGGCCCACGGCATCACCACAGCAGTCCCGCTCATGACGCCACCTCCTTGCCTTGAGCCTGGTCGAGCAGCGCGCAGAGATAATCGACACCATTAGCCGCCCTGGACGCCACCCGGTCAGCCACGCCCGCCCCGCGCACCTGCCCCGCGTCAGTTAGGAGCACCTTGCCATGCACCGCGTGATCTATCACCATCGCCTCGGGGCGTTGCCACGACGCAAGCTTGATCCCGCGCTCACGCGCTATCCTGGCCCACTCCGGGTCGGCCTCGATCCGCTCATTGATGTCCGACTCCAGCCACACCAGGTTCTCGATCCGGTCCAGGCTCGGCCGCCCGCCCATGCCCCGGTTCACCCGATGGTGCGGCACCAAGGTTTCGGCGTCCTGGCCGGTCCAAGCCGACCGGTGCCCGTCACGCTGATTCAACTGCCGAAGCAGTTTCCGTGTTATCGCCATTCCTCGTTCTCCTTATACTCACGTCTCAACCAATCCGCGACGGGCGCCACCGGGATGCCCCGGCAAGTCGCCACTGTGACCTCGATTTGGGCACCTTTAGATCCAGGCCAGCCTGGTAGCAGCGCTAGGCCGTCCGCCTGATAGATCGCCCTGATAGCGGTCTGCATATACTCGGTCCACGTCAACTCCCAGGCCGTGATACGGGCAGCGTTAGCGGGTGAAATCACCTGGTAGTCCGCATTGGTAAGCAGTTCCTCGGCGTGGTCGAACGCCGCCAGGTTGTTGTTCGGGTAACCGGTCATCGGCCCTGACAGGTATAGGACGCGGCCGCTCATCGTCGGCCCGCCTCATAGAGCACAGAGCTAAGGCTCCGTTGGGTGTTCATCAGCCCGTAATGCTTCGCGGCCAACGCCCGCTGGGTGTCCTCGGCGTAGTGGAACAACACCCTTTGCGCGTCCCACGCGCGCCGCTCCGGGACCGCTTTCTCTTCGCCCAGGGCGCGGGCGATGGTCACCGAATGGCCCTCGCCGGCCGCTTTCGCCATCGCCTGGTTGCGGACCGACGTGTATGTGACCTCGGCGTCGTACCGGGCGGCGTTCAACCTGGCCAACAAGTCCGCGATGTCCAGGAGCAGGCCCTCGACCCGGCGCATCACGATGGCCACCCCGGCCGGGTCTTCGGGGCGCTCGTCCATGGCCCGCTCGACGGCCATCCGCAGCAGCGGCCACGCCTGGTCCGGGCGGGCCTGGTCAGCGCCGCCCATCGCCGCCGCCCCCCTTGCGCGGCCCCGGTTTCGGGGCGGCCACCTCCCGCAGGCGAGCCCGCAGCGCGGACTCCAGTTCCACCGTGACCGCGCGGGCGGCTTTCGCCTCGTCCCACAACGCCCGCACCTTCGCCTCGGTGTCCGCCTGGGCGACCTCGGCCGGCCAATCCCTGTCCGGGACGGCCGGGGCGTCGGCCTCGTCCGGGGCGATGCCGTCCCCGATCACGTCCCGGAACGCCCGCCTGAGCGCCGCCCTCATCACGTACGCCCCGAACATCACATGCGGGCGCTGGCACCACAAACCCATCCACTCGCGGGCCTGTGGCACGACCTCGGACCAAGATGCCACCACCACCACCGGGACCGTCAAACCCTCGCGCCGCACCACGGCCTTGGCGAACCTCGGGAACATGTGCTCATCGGTTTTCGGCACGACCTCGCGCCACTCCCGGCCGTCCACCGAGAACCAGACCTCGGTGCCCAGCCACTGCCCGGTTTTGATCACGGCCACCTCGTACGCGGCCAAGGTGTTCTCCGCCGCCTCGGCCCGGCCCGCATCGTCAGTCATTTCCCAACCTCCCTAGGTGTGATCCGCAGCCGGGTCTGCCTCGCGGCCCGGCCGTACAACAACTCGGCGTCCTTCCTGGCCCGCTCGGCGGCCTCGGCCGCCTCGGCCCACTCCCGCCAGCCGTCCGGCTCGGCCGCCCGCCACGCCGCCTCGTCCAGGACGCGGCGGGTTGACACCGTGTAAGCGACCTGGGCGCGCCAACCCGCCAGTTTCAACCCCTTGTCCTCAGCGCCGGGCACGCCCGCGATGTGCGCCCTGACGACCGCCTCGGCGGCTTTCTCGTCCGCCTCGGCCGCCTGCTTCCTGGCGCGGGCCTCGACCCAGGCGGCCAGGGCCTCGTCCAACTCGTCCGGCAGGCCGTCATCCTCCGGCGCGCCCGCGTCCCACCACGCGAGGAACGCCTCGGCGGCAGCCGCCAACTCGGCTATGCGTTTCTCGTCCCGGTCGATCCAGACGTGCGCCGGGTCGTCCAGGGACGGCAGGCCGTCCTCGTCCATGACCTCCCAGGCGTACAACCACCTGGGCGATTCGGTCACCCACATGCCCCACTGGCACTGGTCGTAATGATCCGGCGGCACGTCGGTCCTGGCCCAACCGGCGGCGTGGGACTTGACCTCCACCCCGAACCGGCGGTCGTCCGAGCCCATCGCGTCCGGGGTCGCCATGTGCCGCGAATGCTCGGGATGGCTGAACAACCGGTCGTTCGGCTCAATCGTCCGGCTCACCGTGTCTTTCAAAACGCCCAGCAGCACCGGCTCGCGCCGATGGCCCCGCCGGGTGTGGCGGTTGCCTTTGAACGTCGAGCCGTTCAGCTTGTCTTCCAGGATGCGCCGCCAGGTGGACCTGCCGCCGTTCGCGATCCGGTGGACCTCCGACGCGCACACGCCCTTCGCGCGCTCGGCCAGCCACGCCTCCCGGTCCGGCGCGACCGCCCACAACATCGGCCTCTCACGGTCCGGCAGGGCCACGTCGACGCCGCTCACGGCTCAACCCTGACGACTTGGCCGATCATGTCCTCAAGGCGCGCCCCGGCCAGGTTCCAGGCGATCTTGTCACGCTGGGCCTGGGCCTGGGCCAGCCGCAACCCGACCCCGGCCGCGTCCAGGTCGCCCTCGAACTCGGCCGCGTCCTCCAACGTCGGCTCCGGCGGGGCCATCCGGGCCATGCGCTCCGCGACCAGCATGTCCACCAGCCGTTGAACGCTGCCCGGCTCCGTCACCGGCTCGATGAACGCGAACGCCGCGGTCGGGGTGACCCGCTCGCCGTCCTCGGTCCAATCCAGCCGGTGAGAAACACAATCCAAAACCCCGATCACAATGTGGCGGGTGTCGGGCCGCGTGATCAGGGTCGGCTCGATCCGGCCCAAACCGTTGCTGCCGTCGTCCGCCAGGCGGCTCGACAATCTCACGCTCACGAGCCCGCCGCCTTCCACACCAAGGCGCGCCGCCCGGCCGGGGTCGGCCGGGTCTCGCCCGCCACCACCACCACCAAGCCCCGCGCCGCCAACTCCGCCCGCGCCGTCCTGATCCGCTGGGCCGTCAAACGACACCCCGCGCTGACCGCCAAATCGACAAGCTCATGGTCCGCCAAAGGCTCGCGGACCGCCCGGAACAGGCGCATCACGAACGCCTGGGACCCGGCCAGCCGCAGCGACTCCGCCGCCAGTTTCGACGTGGCCGGGTCGCCCGCCCGCGCCCGCGCCGCGACCCCGCTCACGACCCGGCCCCCGCCCGGCCGGGCGCCGGGCCCGCCGGCGCCATGTCCCCAACCCCCCGCACGGCCCCTACACTGGGCCGGGACGGGCCGCCTTCCGAGGGCGGCCCCGCGAACACAGGAGAGGCCTCATGGCACAAATCACGCTGCGCTACGCCGGGGAGACATTCCTCGTAGACGCCGGGCAACCCCACGTCATCGCCAACTTCGCCCGAGTCGCCACCGACAGCCCGACCCGCCGCGAAGGCCTGCCCCTCGCGGACGGCGCTGTCGGGGTCTTCCTCGTCGGCGGCGGCATCCCCTTCGCGTTCACCGGCGACCCGCGCGTAATCGACGAAATCTTCCCAGAGCACCGGGCCGACCAGGTTTGGTAACGCCTCTGCCGCGCTAAGCAATTGCCGCGCGAGACAAGCCGCGTCAGCGGCACCGAACAGGGCCGTCCGCCCGCCGCCCACCGTCAACGCGACAAGTGACTCGCCCCGGCACGCCGGATGAGACACCGCCGCGACTCTGACCGGACCCCACTCGAACACCGGACGATCCGACGCCCGGCCCATGCGGAAGAAGAAGTCCCAAGCCAAACCCCTTCGCGCCTCGGCCGCCCCCGCGACCATGGGGCCGCCCCCGCTCACGACCCGGCCCCCACCGAGGCGAGCGCGTTGCCCGCCTCGTCCAAGACCGTGGTCGCCTCGGCGGTGACCGACAGGCCGTAGCACACGGGGTGCGCGGCGTCCCGGTCGTAGAAAATGTGGACGGCGCCCGCCTCCGGCATCCATGCGACAACGCCCGTCCGGCCCGCCTCCCGGTTGAACACCGAATGCCTCGGCGTGTCGCCCCACATCAGGCGGACAGCCGCCACCAGATCCACGCCCGGCAGGTGGTGGGCCAGGTGGGCGACCACGCCCGCCCCGAGCCGCGCCACCTCCCCGGCCCGGTCCGGGCCAACCCGCCCGCCCCGGCCCCGGTCCCTGGCGAACTCCCGCCAGATCGCGCCAGCCGCGTCCGCCAAGTCGTCGTCGGCCATCTCGGCCGACAGGCGGTCCAGAATGCCCAGCCGCTCATGGGTGTACTTGGCGAGCGCCGCCAGTTCGGCGTCCTCCCACCGGTGAAACGTCGCGGAATGCTCCCGCGTCGGGGCCTCCGCCATCACTGCCGCAGTCATCATTTGTGCCCTTCCGTAGTTGATTGATTGGTCGATCAGCCCGCGCCACGCACAAGCCGAAGTCTTCGCCGGTCTTCCTGGTGCTCGCACCGGCCGCCGCCCAGCCACGCCTCCAAACAGGCCTCCCGGATCACCCACCGGCCGCCAGCGCCCCGCTGCGAGCCGTGCAACTCGCCCGCCTCCAACGCCCGGCGGATCGTCACCGGATGCCGCCTGGCAGCCTCAGCCGCCTCCCCAGTCGTCAACAACCCCGTCATCGCGGCCACCAGATCCCATCGCGGAACCGGTCACGCGCCGCCTGCCCCCGCAAGAACTCGGCGTCCGCCTCCAGGTCAGCTATCCGAGACCGGGCCTCCCGCAACTCCCGGCCCAAGCTGGCGACCTCATCGCGCAGCGCGGCGGCCTCGTCCCGCGCGTCAATGAAACGCCGCCAACCGGCCTCCGCCCCAGCCTCCAAATCCTCGACACGCTCCGAGGCGGCGAGCGCCCCCGGCAAGTTGAGATACTCCAAAACCGGGCCGCCGCCCGCGCCGGTGACCTTCGGGCACAAACTCGGCCCGGTCGGCAACGCCAACCCGAGCAGATGCGTCTCCTGCTCAATCGTCCGAACAGCCCCAAGCGCCCCATCCCGGTCACCGCGATCCAACGCCAGCCACAACGCCGCGCACCGATCCGCGATGATCAACGCCCGATCACGCGCCTCCCGCTCGCCGCCGCTCACGCCGCACGCCCCAACGGCGGCGGGGCCGCGACGATGAAACTCGGGGGCACAAACCTGGACGCAGGGACGCCCAGTGCCTCCGCGATACTAGCCAGCTCAACCATGTTGAACGGCACATGGCCGCGCAGCTTGCGGCCCAAGGTGGTGTTCGGGATGCCGGTCGTCTTCGCCACCCACGCGCACGACCGGTCGGCGCGGGCGATTGCCGCCGCGACCTCGCGGGCCACATGCGCGGTGACCTCATCGGAACTAGCCATACGGATAGTCAAGCATGCCGTTTGGCTAGTGTCAAGCCCGGTCGCCAATCTATTTGGTGTGTCGCACTAGCCATATTGGCGGTATGATGGTCCGTATGGATAGTTACGGGCATCAGTTCAACGCAGCAGTGGCGGCCGAATTGCGAGCCGAACGAGCGGCGCGCCAACTGACAATCCGCGATGTGGTGAGCAGGTCAGGCCTGCCCGAGATAACCGTGATCCGGTACCTCAACGACCAGCGGGCAATCCCCGTGCCCGCGCTTTACGCCATCAGCCAGGCACTCGGCGTCGAACCGGGCGCGATGCTGGACCGCGCCGCGATCCGGGTCAAGGCCCAGCAGGGTTGAAGGCATCACATCGAGATGGCGCGCCAAGACGCCGAGGTCGCGGACAAGCAAGGTTGACATGAGATCCACTCCTGGGGACGTGGGGGGCGCGCGCCGGAGCCGCCCGAGTGCTCATGGTGAGCGGTAAACGCGCGAGGGACCATAGGAGAACACCAGGTGAACCCCACCGCCCCGGCAAACACGGCCTTAACTGGGGTTGAACAGTTAGTTAACTCTTGGCGCTGCCCTCGCCGGGCTCTGCGCGCGACGGTAAGTTGGCCCAGTGAGCACCGTCCCTCCCAGCGGCGAACAGCCCTGGCGATCCAACATGCCGCGCGCGAAACCCTGGTCCCGTGGCTGGTTCTGGGCGCTCGTTGGGCTTGCCGCGTTCGTCGGCATCAACGTGATGGCCGCCAACGCTCAATCCGACAACGCCTCACCGCCGAGCAGCCCGACACCGTCAATCCGACAGACCGACCCGGCCCCCGCCGCGCCGTCAGCCGATGACGTGAAGACCGCTATGACCGCGTACATTGAGGCCTGGACGGCAGCGGACTACGACGCCGTCCTCGCTCACACGTCGGCGCGTTGCCGCATCGTTGAACAGGAACAAGGCATGGACGCCGAGCTTCAGGAGATGATCGCTGGCACCTACGACGGCGCGGTCGCCACGGAAGCGACAATCACCGGCCCGACCACAGCGGCAGCCACCGTTGAAGGGTTTATGGGCGCGGCGCTCGACGCCGAGGCCGCGCAATATGTAGCCCCTCTATCTATCCCAATGGTGCTGGAGGACGGCGCTTGGCTGGTGGATGATTGCGATTCCGCGCCGCCAGGCACCGAGGAACCGGACACCGGGGCCACCCAAGACGAGCCCGCTCCAGAGCCCGAGCCGACCCTGGCGGCGTACAATAGCTGCCCCGAAGCCAATGCAGACGGAGTTTGGGACATGACTCCAGATCACCCCAGGTGGAACCCGCGCCTCGATGGTGACGGAGACAACGTGGCGTGCGACAGAGACGAGGGAACCAAGGAGAACTGAATGGCATTCAGATTCCGCAAGACCAAGAGCCTAGGCAAGGGCACCCTCCTGAATCTGTCCAAGGGCGGCGCTAGCGTGTCCAAGCGCGTCGGCCCGCTTACCGTCAACTCACGGGGCCGCGCCTCAATCCGCATTGCACCTGGGCTGTCCTTCGGTCTCGGCGGTCGCCGGAAACGCCGCCGCTGATGGCCTGGACAGAGAAACTGCCGTCTGGCAGGTGGCGGGGCATGTACCGGCTCCGGAACGGCGCGAAACGGTCGGTCGGCGTCTACAAGCACAAGCAGGCGGCGCTGAACGCCGCCACCGAGACCGAGGTCAACGCGCGGAAGCCCGGCGCGCTCGATCCGCGCGCAAGCGAAATAACCTGGTCGAAATGGCGCGACATTTGGTGGCCGTCACGCGCGGTGGAGCCGCAGACGCTCACCGCCGAGACCAGCATCGTCAACACCCACATAATGCCGCGCTGGGGAGACGTGCAACTCGCAGAAATCCGCCGCCACGACGTGCAAGCCTGGGCGTCCGGGCTGCTGACCGAGGGCAACGGGCACAAGGCGTCCGGCGTCCGGCGAATCCTCGCGGTCCTCCGCACCAGCTTGAGCGCCGCCATCGACGCCGACCTGCTACAGGCCAACCCGGCAACCAGGATCAAACTGCCGCCAGACAATCCCGAGGAGCCAGTCTTTTTCACCCGCGAGCAATACGCCGCCCTGGTGGGCGCGGTTCCCGAGCATGACCAGCAGAGCCGGGCCGTTCTCGACTTCCTGGTGGGGACCGGTGTCCGCTGGGGCGAGCTCGCCGGGCTCCACGTCCACAACTTTGACGCCGAGGGGCGCGTCGTGACGGTGGCCGACGTGGTGGGCGGCAAAGAGATCAAGCCCTACCCGAAGGGCCGCCGGCTCCGGCGAGTCCCGCTCATGGACTGGGCCGTCGAGCGTCTGGCCGTGCCCGAGCCGCGCCCCTGCGGCGTTCCCCACAGGCACAGCGAGTGCCCGTCGGGCTTGGTGTTCCCGAACGGCAACGGAGGCCCGCTCGACAACCGCAACTTCACGCGCCGAGTGTGGGAGCCCGCCGTCAGGGCGGCCGGGCTGGCGGCCATGCGTCCGACTTTGCACGATCTTCGCCACACCCATGCCTCTTGGCTCGCCCAGGCCGGCGTCCCGCTCAGCCGCATAGCGCAGTTGCTCGGCCACTCATCGACCCGGACCACCGAGCTTTACGCCCACTTCGCGCCCGCCACCGCGGACGACATACGGGCCGCGCTGCCCCCGCCGCGTGGGGCAAACATGGGGCAGGCTTCCACCCCGCCACGCTATGCCAGGCTACGCCTGGTCGCGTCGAAATGACCCGTGACGTGCCAAAATGCTCCCGGCGCTACATGACGGCACGCGCCGCTACGCGGCGCGCCAGACCCTCGTAATGAATAGGTCTGGGGTTCGATTCCCCAAGGCGGCTCGTTTACGAGGTCAGAGACCCAAGAAGGGGTGTCCAGGCCGCGTTATGGGGTTCGGGGTGACCGGAAACTGACCGGTTTGAACGCTGCGGCCTGCGCTAGCTCTCGGTCGGCCACCGGTTCTTGAGTTCGGCACGCATCGCCTTGCGGATCATGCTGTGAGTTTGCGGGTCCTTCAGCATCTGTTGGTAGGTCGTGCCCGCGCGGTCAGCCCGCAGCCACCGCACGCACGCTTCTGCTTCCGACCGCAGGTCCCCGGCCGCCTCGTCGCACCACTCCTCAATAAGGTCCGCCTCTTCGTAGAAGGCTTGCGTCACGGACTGGAAACTGTGGGTGGGCACGACGACCCTTGAGCTGTAGTGGACCCAACGCTGAAGCAGGAGGTTGACGCCGAACGGCGACAGACAGGCTATCCGCCGGGTGAGCAGGTTCGGCGCGACCGTGTAGAGGTTGTCGAAGTCCACCGCTCGGTGGCGAGTTCGCGGTGCCTCGCCAGGGCTGAGGTCGGGCAACGGCATCAGGTTGAAGAAGCCGCTCGCCCAGTCCGCTTCGGAGATCTCCTTCCGGCTTTTCACCTCGGCGACGAGCACTTGCCAGGAGAGTTCCACACCGTCTGTGCGCATCGAGCATGGATGCTGAATGATTGCCACGGTGCGTGTTTTGATGTTGCCAGTCGGGCCGGGAAGCAGCGGCCCCGTGAACACGTCCCCGGTGAACACAGGTCGGGTCTGTGAAACCTCGTCGCCTCGCGCGCGGTAGAGGGCGCCCCATTGCGGCGCGCCCTTCACATGCGGCGATTCGAGGCCCCCGCCCAACGCTCAGGCCCTTGAGCGCAGAGATCGATTGCCGTCGCCCGCCTCGAACACCTCGAAATCAGACCGGTAGCGGTCGCGCCAACCGGGATCGAACTGGGTTAGCAGCGCTTCAGGGTCCGCATGGCCGCTCCCGAACTCAAACACCAGATCGGCGCGATCAGCCGAATACAAGTCAATCGGAGTCACCGGGGCGGCGGCTGACAGCGGCATCTCGAACCAGGACGCGATCTCATCGACCATGTAGTGCTCGCCGATCAGGTCACAGGCGGCGAGCAGGCTGGCGAGCCTTAGCCGGCTCTCGCCGGACGCTCTGTCGCCTTTGCGCCACTTCTGGACCGCCGGAACGCTGACACGCACAAGCTGGGCGATTTCTCGCCAGGAAAAACCGAGATCCGCCAACTCGCCCAGCATCGCCGCGACGCTCGCCTTCGCCCGCTCGGCGGCGGCAATGCGCCACTCGGCATTGTGAATCCGCTGGTGCAGATCACCGAACTCTGCCTGGAGTGCGCGCGCCTCGCCACGGTTGCCACCGACTTCTTCAGTCAGCTGCGCGGCCATGAGTCTGGTCTCCGAACGAGCCGGGCCGGTCATCAGATCACTCGCGGTTCCACGCTCCGTCAACGCGGACGCGACAGCGGCGTTAGCGGTTACCGCATCACCCATTGCGCAGTACTTCCTCTCGAAGCCGATCCGAAATCAAGCTCTCAAACAGGTCACTGACCGGCGCGTGCAGTTCGTCGGCGCATTCAAGAACAAAGTCCACGGTGAACTCCGGCACCTCGTTCGCCGACTGCCAAAAGCTATCAATATCCAGTTTGAACAAGGGTCCCGGCGGCGGAAGCGGCCGACGCAACTGCGGCGTCGACTGGACCGCGTAGCCGTCCTGAACCCCGTACCTGAGCACAAGGGCCTTGTCGCCTGTCCCCGAAAACACCGATATACCCTCGCCCCCGGCAGGGGTCAACCCGATGCCGTCGGCAACATGGACTGGCCCGAGCAAAGACGGGTCAACCCACTCCTGCCAAGATGGCCGGCCATCAGTCCTGTCCGACGGGACGCGGATCTCGTCAATGTAGCGCAACCCGATGCGCTCCACACCTGCGGGGGCCGAGACGGCCGCGCGGGCACGCAAAGCCAGCTCCAGCAGGTCGCGAATCTGTTCATACCCGCGGTACCTACTAGTCTCAATGACAAGACCGTCGGGGCGAACCGTCAGCGCGGTCCTCCTATCGCGAGCCGTCCACCGCGGGACAGACGTGACCATTTGCCTTTGAGCCGGCTGGCGGTCCGAGGCGGCCAGGAGTTCGACCGTGACCGTGGTCGCCTCGTCAGGCACCGGCAATACATCTCGAACCGACGTTGACAGCTGCATCCGGTGGCTGCGCCCAAGCGGCCCATCCGCGGGATGCCGGATCTCGATGGCCACCAGCACGATCGGAGCGTTCGGGTACACCTCACGCCTGCTCACACGCCAAGACTACCGGAACAGCAACCAAAACGACAACTAAGGTCCTGTGATGTTCACGGAGACCGGCCAGGTGCGATCACGTAGGGTCCAGCCTGTGCTGCGAGTCGCCTCCGTCGCACCACCTGGCATCGCGCAGAACCCAGTTGTTGGTTCTCTCCCTTCTTCCGCGACCAATCCCCCAGGTCAGAGGCCCAAAGCGGGACCGCTGGACCGTATTGTGGGATTTGGGGCGGTTGGAGACACCCCGCTCTGGATGCTGAAGCCGCCCAGGGTTTCCCGGACGTCGGGCCCCTCGTCTGGCTGTTCGATGTAGTGGCGCCTGGTGAGCGCTGGGTCGGTGTGGGCTAGCTGTTGGGCGGCGGCTTCCGCGCCGAGCGCCCGAGCGGTGGCAGTGCCCACGGTCTTGCGGAAGCGGCGGGTCGGCCGCAAAGCCGGGGCAGCCGTCGTGCCGCCCGCCTCCTCTGTGGCCGATCGATTGGATTTGGGTTACGCGACCACGGCGCACAGGTCCCAAGGCGTCACCACAGACACCGCCCACGCCATCATCACCACGCAGGCGACCAGGGAAACCCTCTACGTCGCCTTGACCCGCAGCCGGCGCGCCAACACCGCCTACGTCGCCACCACTGAGAACGATGCCGCGCACACCGCTGGGTTCCCCGGCGCGGCCGAACCCACAGCGGCCGGCGTGCGAGCCACATCGAACGCGCCCACGCTGCCCGCGCCAGACATGCGCTTCATGCGCGATACACTGGCTCGAACCAGCCGACCCCGGCGCCCTGGACCGCGCCGGGCCCCGCTCTGGGCCTTTGACCAGCGTAAGAGAGACCATGGTTGCCCTTGAGGCGAGAGGATTATTCGTGCCACAACGCATGCGGCCTAGCCGGGATTACCCCGAGCTTCCGCAAGGTGGGAGCAGGGCAGCGATGACCCGTGAACCGGGTGGATTGGTCGGCGTGGGCTACGAGGGCTGCGCGGTTGAAGAGGTCATCGCTGACCTGGTCTCCTCAGGTGTGTCGGTGGTGTTCGATGTAAGGCTGACGCCGCTGTCCCGCAAGCCGGGGTTCTCGAAGCGGAAACTGGCCGAGAAGCTGGCCGAACACGGCATCGGCTACGAGCACCTGCCGGAGTTGGGGAACCCACGCGCCAACCGCGACGCCTACCGTAGGCAAGGCACCGAGCAAGGCGACCGCGCCCGCGAGATCTACGCCGCCGTGCTCGCTAGGCCGGATGCCCAGGCGGCACTCACAGCCTTGGCCAAAGCGGCTGCTAGCGGCCCGGCGGCGACCCGACCAGCATACGACCCAGCCCTTGACCAGGCCGACCGCAGGGAGGGGAGCGTCGAACACGACCCCAGCCGACTGACGTCTCGACGCCGCCCCACAGCCGCCATCCGAACCATCAGCACCGACAATGGCGGCCTCACACCGGGCAGCTCAACCCGTGCGCGAGTACAGCTCATCTGAGCCGGACTTGTGAGACGCGCCGATCGGCATCCCCGCGACGGCCTATGCTCTGTCGCCTCAGGCGTTGGGTCGCAGGTGGCGGGGCGGTCACGGCGGGTGGGAACATTTACGTGTGACCCGCATTCTCGACAACATCAAGGGCAACGAACTCGGCAAACACTTGGTGGCTACGTTCGAAGACGGGTTCGAGCGGATGGACGTGGCGGTCGGCTACTTCAACCTCCGCGGGTGGGGCACATTCGCTCCGCTGGTGGACAACCGTCCCGCTGGCGACGACCCGGTTGCGCGTGTGCTGATCGGCATGGCGACGGGCACCGCGCACCGCGAGGCGTTGGACGGGTTGCAGGCTTGTGTTGACGGACGCCGCGTCTTCGACGCTGACGGTTCCACAGCGATGGCGCGCTGCGGGGAGTTGGTTGAGCATCTAAGGACCCAGCTGATGCGGGGCCTTCCGACCCCGGATGACCGCCAGACCCTGCAAGCGCTGCGTGCCCAGATCAAGTCGGGAAAGGTCCAAGTCAAAGTTTTCACAGCCCGCCCGCTGCACGGCAAGGCCTACATCTTCCACAAGCCCGCCAGCGTGAACAGTCCGATTGTCGGTTTTGTGGGCTCGTCGAACCTGACGTATCCGGGACTGACCTCGAACTACGAATTGAACGTTGACGTGCTGGACAATCAGGGGGCGGCGGACTTGGCTCGGTGGTTCGAGGACCGCTGGAACGACAGGTTCTCTCTCGATGTCACAGATGACATCCTGGACTTGATTGACGAGTCCTGGGCGGCGCCGAGCCCTCGGCGGCCGTACGACGTGTTCCTGAAGCTTTGCTACGACTTGTCCCGCGATGTTCGCGACGGCCTGGCGGAGTACTCGGTTCCCCAGCAGATCGCCGGAACCCTCCTGGACTACCAGACCACTGCCGTGCGCACGCTCGCCCGGCGGATCATGAACCGACGCGGCGCGATGCTCGGCGACGTGGTCGGCCTGGGGAAAACCTTGACGGCCATCGCGGTAGCGCTGATGCTCCGCGACGAGCATGGCTACCAGCCATTGGTCCTTTGCCCGAAGAATCTGCAACGGATGTGGGAGGACCACTTGGAAGAATACGACTTGCACGGCCGTGTGGTGCCCTACTCGATGGCCGGAAAAGTGTTGCCGGAGCTGCGCCGCTATCCGTTCGTCATCGCCGACGAGTCTCATACGCTGCGAAACGACCGGCGCCAGGATTATCAGGCGATCCGTGATTACATCCAACGCAACGAATCGAAGGTGTTGCTGCTCACGGCGACACCGTTCAACATCCGGTTCGCCGATGTCGCCAACCAACTCGCTCTGTATGTGGACGATGACGACGACCTCGGAATAGCGCCCCTGAACGCCCTGCGCGAAGACCCGAACATCGCCGACAGTGTGGACTCCAAGACCACCACCTTGGCTGCGTTCCGCAAATCCGAGGACGCCGACGATTGGAAGCGGCTGATGTCAGAGCATTTGGTCAGACGAACCCGCTCGTTTATTGAATCCAGCTACTCCAAGACCGATTTGGCCACAGGCGAGCGGTACCTGGAGTTCACAGACGGCAGCCGCTTCACATTCCCCAGTCGTAGCCCAAGACCCGTAGACCACTCATTCGGCCCGGACGACCCCGCAACCAAGATGGCCTCCGATGCGACGCTCGACGCGATCTTGTCTCTGAAGCTGCCCCGCTATCAGCTTGGTCAGTATGTGCTGCGCACCGTCAAACCGACCGACGCAGAGCTGGAGTTTTTCGACCGCGTCACCCGCGGTAGGGGGCATGTGGCTGGGTTTGTCAGGACCACCTTGTATAAGCGGCTGTCGTCTTGCGGGTTCTCCTTCGAGCTTTCGCTCCGGCGGCACCTGGCCCGCAACGATCTATGGTTGCACGCGCTGTCCGACGGGCTGCCCGTGCCAACAGGCGACATCTCCGCCCTGAGCTTGGACGATGACGCCGACGGCACGTTGGACGGCGACGCGGCAGGCGAGGCTGATCCGGGCGCCGCATATGAGGCCCTTCGGCAATCCGACCCCAGCGGCGTGGAGTGGGTGCGAGCCGAATTGTTCTCGGGTCGGCTTGCGGCCGACATCGCGCACGACAGCGCGGCCATCAGAGAGTTGCTGGACTGGTACGGGCCGTGGACCGCCGGGGCCGACTCGAAGCTGAATGAACTGGTGAGGCTGCTCAAGGTCGACCACCCGCAGGAGAAGGTGCTGATCTTCACCGAGTACCAGGACACTGCCGTCTACCTCGGCAAACAGCTTGAGGTCGCAGGCATCGCGAAGGTTGGTGTGGCGACGGGAGACAGTGAGAACCCGACCTTGTTGGCGGCGAGGTTCGCTCCCTGCTCCAACGGCGCTGCGGGCGAGAGAGCAGTGGCGAATCAAGGCGAGTTGCGCGTGTTGGTGGCGACCGACGTGCTCTCGGAGGGCCAGAACCTCCAGGACGCCCACGTCGTGGTGAATTTCGACTTACCTTGGGCCATCATCCGTCTGATCCAACGCGCCGGGCGGGTCGACCGGATCGGCCAGCGGTCGGCTGAGGTGGTGATCTACTCCTTCTTCCATGAGAGCGTCGATAATGTGATCTCGCTTAGGCAGCGGATCGGGAACCGCCTGGCCGCCAACGCCCAGGCGTTCGGCTCCGATGAGCAGTTCTTCGGCTCCGCCGACGAGACCCAGATCATCGAAGACTTGTACAACGGCAAGCTGGATGAGATCGCCACCGACGAGGACGTGGACGCCTCTTCGCTCGCCTACCAGTATTGGAGTCAAGCGGTGGAACGCGAGCCGGAACTGGCCAAGCGCACCCCGGCGATGCCGGACATGGTGGATGCGACCCGTGCCAAACGGCTCGGCGAGCAGGCCGATGGGGTGGGGTGTTACGTGCGCTCCGCCAACGGCGTGGACGGGTTCGCGTTCTGCGGGCCGGGCCTAGCCCCGCGTCACCTCACCGGCCATGAGGCGCTCGCCTTGTTCCGGGCCGACCCGCACGAGCCCGGACAGCCGCTCAGGGAAGACCACGACTCGCTTGTTGAAACGATGGTCCGCGGCGACTTGACCAAAGCCGCCACCGCCTCAGGGCGTCTGCGCGGGGTCCGCAAGCGGGTTTGGACGCGGCTCGGAGAGCCGCTCCAACCCGCGAACACCGACGATGAAGGCCATTTGGCGTTGGAGGCCCTTTACCAACACCCGTTGACCGGCCTGGCTGAGACGCGCCTGCGCCGAGCCATCCGCAACGGGGTCAGCGACATAGACCTGTTCGCGCTGCTGGGGAGTCTTCACTCCGATGGCAAGTTGGTCATCCCCACCAAGGCGGGCGAAGACCCGGTGCGGATCATCACGACGATGGGCGTGGCGCCATGAGCGGCGGCAGCATCTTGGAACTGGTAGACGCCGGCCGCTTCCGCTCGCTCTTCATCAAGCGACTGGGCTGGAACAACCCGGATCGCGAACCGCTCACCGTCTGGGCCGAGGGCACCACGTACAAGCTTGACCCGGCGGCATCGTACAAGGGTCTCCGGGTCTGGGTGTGCGACCAGGCGCCGCCCCGAAGAGTCCAACGGCAGATCGACGCGGTGGTCGGCAAGGAGAGCCAGGAGCGGCTGCTCATTTTCTGCGGTGACGGCTACCAGGACTGGCGCTGGCCCCGGCGCTCGCAGACCGGCGGGATAAACGCCAAGCTCATGGTGCACCGGTATGTGGTGGGAGAGCGGAACCAAGACCTTGAACAAAAGCTTGGGGCGATAGAGATCGACATCAAGCAACCGCCGACGCTGGTCGCGCTGCTGGGGCGCATGCGGGAGGCCTTTGACGTCCAGATTGAATCCGAGTCGAGCAAAGCCGCCAAGCTCATGGGCACGCTCTACGGGAACCTGGAGACCGTCGGCGTGACAGGCGGCCAGGCCACCCTGCTGCTGGCGCGGCTCCTGTTCCTGCTGTTCGGCGACGACACCACCATGTGGGGCCAGAACCGCTCCGACATCTTCAAGGCATACATCGACCGGCACACCACGGATGAAAACCTGCATACGGGACTCCTTGAGGTGTTCGCGCTGGCCAACCAGGCCGAGACAGAACGCGGCATTGATGATGGCCATCCGCTACACCGCCTGCCGTACATCAACGGCGGCCTGTTCAGCGAGCCGCTGGACCTGCCGCAGCTAGGCGAAGGCTTCCGCGCTGCCCTGCTCGGCGCCTGCGACTTCGACTGGTCTGTTATCTCGCCGGCGATCTTCGGTTCCATGTTCCAGACGGTGAAGGACAAGAAGGCCCGCCGCAAGATGGGCGAGCACTACACCACCGAGACGAACATCCTGCGCACCCTGCGCCCGCTGTTCCTGGACGAACTCGAAGACCGGCTGGAGCGGGCGAAGCACGACAAGGGCCAGCTCACCCGCCTGTTAGACGACCTCAAGGCGCTCCGGGTCATGGACCCGGCCTGCGGTTGCGGCAACTTCCTGGTGGTCGCCTACCGCGAACTGCGCTCCATCGAACTGCGGGCACTGGTTCACCGCCGCAACCTCGACATGGCGGACGGCAAGGTCAACAGCGAGAGGGGCAACCTCGCCCAAGGCGTCCTTGACGTCAGCCAGTACGTCTGCGTCACCATCGACCACTTCTTTGGCATAGAGATCGAGGAATGGCCCGCCCGCATCGCTGAGACCGCCATGCTCCTGGTAGACCACCTGGCCAACCAGCAAATGGAAGAAGAGTTCGGCACCGCTCCGCACCGGCTCCCCATCAAACTGGCCCCCACCATCATCCACGGCAACGCCCTGCGCGAGGACTGGGCGGCCATCGTTCCCCCATCCGACCAGGTGATAATCGTCGGCAACCCGCCCTTCGTCGGACAATACACCAAGACCGCAACCCAGAAGGCTGAAGCTCAGACCGTCTGGGGCACCCGTTACAACGGCTACTTAGACTATGTGACCTGCTGGTACGCCAAGGTGATCGACTACTACGGCGATCACAAGGCTCGCTGGGGCTTCGTCTCCACCAACTCCATCTGCACGGGCGAAGGCGCTGAATATCTGTGGCGGCCCATAACGGCAAACGGGTGGCGCTGCCGATTCGCCCACCGTTCTTTCCGCTGGGCGACCGAGGCGGCAGACGGGGCGGCTGTGCACGTCTCAATCATCGGCTTCGACAGATCCGCGACACCCAAACCGGTGCTCTGGACCTATGGCGAAGACGGCCAAGGCAAACAGGTCCGGACAGACGCCGCCCAGATCAACGCCTACCTGATCGCGGACGCGCCGATGATCTACATAAGCAGTGCGGGTGCCCCGCTCGGGGCGCGGCTCCCCACAGTCACCAAAGGCAGCCAGCCGACCGACGATGGGAACTTTTTCCTCGACGGGGAATCGCTCGCCACTGCACAAGCAGATCCGATCGCCCGGCGCTTCGTTCGCCGGTTCGTCGGCGCGCGGGAGCTCCTGCACGGAATCAACCGGTGGTGCCTTTGGCTGGAAAGCGCGACTCCGGAAGAGATCGCGAGTTCACAGCTACTCGCCTCCAGAGTCTCCGCAGTGAAGGCTTTCCGGTCTGCCAGTGCCAAAGCTCCTACACGCAAGAAGGCGGCGACAGCCTGGCTCTTCGACGAGCGGCGGCAACCAGAGACCAGCTACCTGGCGATCCCGCGCCACGTCGGTGAGAACCGCCGCTTCTTCCTGGCGGCAAGGTTTGGGCCAGAAGTGATCTGCGGGGACGCCAACGCGATGACTCCCGATCCTGATGGCTTCGTCTTCGCCGTGCTGTCGTCCACGATGTTCATCCAGTGGATGCGGGCCGTCGGCGGGCGCATCAAGTCCGACCTGCGGTTCTCCAATACCTTCACATACAACTCGTTCCCGCTGCCAACTCTGACCGAGAGGCAAAGGGGGGCGTTGATCGAGGGCGCCAGGGCCATCGTTGACGCACGGACGCGGTATGAGACGCGGTATGAGATGTCGCTTGCCGACCTCTACGCTGCCGGGCGCGAGCCGCGAGATGTCCTCGTAGCCCATGCCACGGTCGACGCCGTGATAGATGATGCGTTCCGAGTGCCCGAAGGCGCGTCCAACGACGACCGAAGACGTATCCTCTTGCGCCGGTACGCGAAACTGACCAACCAATCCGACCCAGCCCTGTTCTGATCGAAGGAGAGCGCTATGTCGGCCCCGTATGTGTCGAGCAGGCGATTGGTTGCAAACTCACTCTCTGCCATGTTGTCCGCGATTGAGATCTACAACAAGCCTCAGATCGCCTACCGGGAAGAGGTTAGGGGCCGCCGGAAAATTAACGTCGTGGCGGCGGGTTCTGGGCGGGATGGCCGGCAAGCCGCAGGTCCGCCCTCGTAGCTGGGCTACGTGGGCGCGGCCTGCGGCGCCGCCGGGCGCCCGCCCAGGGCGCGCCGCGCGACGTTAATTTTTCGGCGGCCCCTTACGACCATCCTGCTGACCAACGCCTGGGAGCTTGCCTTGAAGGCCGCCCTGCGACAAGCTGGCAAGTCCCTCTTCTATCGCACGAAGCGCGGCGAAAAGTACCGATCGGTGTCGCTTCAGCATGCTTTGGTCAGGGTCACCAACAGTAAGCTGTGGCCGGACCGGATTGACGGCTCGGCCCTAACTGCCAACATCAGCGCGCTGACCGAGTTCCGCGACCGCGCTATCCACCTCTACAACGCGCAAGGGCTGGGCGCGTTGATCTACCCGTTCCTGCAGCAGAACGTCCTGAACTACCGCGATTTCGTGCTGGCCAGGTTCGGGAAGGACCTAGCGGACTCCGTCACTTGGCAACTGCTGCCGCTGGCCGCCACGGCACCGGCGGACTCCGTGTCTTTCATGCGAGTAGACAAGAATGCCCGCATGGTCGCTGTGGCTCAAGAGTTCGTTGAGGACTTGCGCAAGCTCTTGGCAGAAGCCGAAGCTTCGGGGAGCGATATGGCAAGGGTGGCGATGGTATATGACATCAGCCTTCAGTCAGTCAAGAAGGTTACGAGTGCCGACCTAGCCGTGGCTGTCGTACCGACGGCCAATGGCAGAGTTGCTATCAGGAAGACCGACCCCAATGAGACCCATCCCCACAGCGCCACAGAACTCCTGGCAAAAGTCAACCAACGCCGAAACGGACGGCACCTTACTACACGCGACTACCAGGCGATTTGCTGGAAAGAAGGACTAAGGGACCAGCCCAGATATGCCTGGCGACACATGAGCTCGCAGACCACGAGTTGGTCGGGCGATGCCGTGAGCTACCTGGCGGCACTTGACGACGCTCGTTACGACCAGGTCCGGCGGGAATACCGAGCCGAGCTTCGCATGCGACATGCCGCAGCCAAGTAGGGGTCTTGGTCCCGCGCACCGGGCTAAACTTGCCGAGTTTGCTTCCCGTCGTGGACTGCGTAAGCCGTTCAGGGCGCTGAGCCAGGCCCGCAGGTCACGCGCTATTGGTCGGTCATTGTCTGCGGCGTCCTTGGAGGGCGATTCCGGGCTGGCGGTCGATGTAGCGCAAAGCTTCGGCTACCTGCTGGGTTGCCAACACGTCCTCGAACTGGTGCCAACCGGCGAGCCATGCCGCAGTTTCCGGGCTGATGAACCCGCATAAGGTCCGGGCATCGTCGAGCAGTTGGTGCGGCGTTGTCCGCAGCCGCAGACCCTGGGCAGTGATCTGGCCTTTGCGCGGGAAGCCGAAGATGACCGGTTCGCAATGGTTGACGCGGTTCCTGGCCCAGTTCATACGTTTGGCCAGGGCGTGAACCTGAGCCCGCGGATGCGGCGCCGTTGGCTGGTCAGCCTGGAATACCCCGGAAATGACTGGACGCCACAAGTCCGCTTCGTAATTTCCGCGCGCGCCAGTGTCAAGGAGGTTCACCCAGGTTCCGAACATCATTCCCGCCACGACACTGCCTGCGGCGGGTGTGCCGCGGACACTGGGGTTGGCGCCTCGCTGCGCGTCGTCCAGGGCCGTGACGGTTCGCGGATCGAGCAGCGCGCGCACGTTTGGAACGGCGAACCACCTGGGTGTCCCGAACGCATCGCGCATCGCCCGGTGGATGGCCTCACGCAACAGCACCTCAACGATCCGCAGCAACGCATGGAAGTACGAGGTCAACTCGGCATCCACCAGATACATGCTGAGGGCCGCCCGGTGCGCCCCTGCCGGGGCGGCTCGACGGAACTTCCGCAGGCGCTCTGGCGCCACCATGGCCAGCAGCCCCGGCACGAGCTTGGGTTCTGGTTGCGGCAACATCACATCCCAGGTTACAGTTGAAGCACAATTCCCCGGCAACGGGGTTGGGAAGAGCGTCGCAGGCCTCACGGCCGCGGCGCTCTTCATTTTCCCGTTTCCCGCTGTCCGCGGGTGCCCCGAACCCCACGGAAACCCCACGGAATGGACGCGAGCCTGCGCGAACTGACGGCAAACAACGAAAGCCCCGGCACGGCATCGTCCGTGGTCAATGGCAGTTTACGGAAGGTGACGCGAACCCACGTAAACTGTTGGAAGCGAATCAACCGCAAAGAATAGGTCTCGGGTTCGATTCCCGAAGGCGGCTCCCACACATGGCTTCTGCCTTGCGCAAGGCGACGGCACCAGCGTCGCAGGCTGGACCACTCAACGCGCGACGGCAAACGCGGTCGTCGCGATCGCAAGCAGGTGTCGCGTCGTTCCCGGGTCAGGTCTGCTCCATGTCCAAGGCAACGGCCTTGTCCAACAGCCAGCGCTCTATGACCGTCTGCCGATCCACGCCGTCCGCGTCCGCTACCTCATCGATCAGGGCAACCATCGCGGCCGACAACTCCACACTGATGAACTGGTTCTCCGGCCTACCGATTGGATTTGCGAAATCCATATACTTGACGGCCTCGGGACTGCCCTCATCGAACAGACGATCAAATTCCTGTGCGTCGATTCCCTCCACGGTACCTATGCACCTCCTCTTGAATCGCTCGGCGAACCGAAATCAACCTGATTACCTCGCCCCTGGGCGTCCAAACTGCCGCGTACACCTTGCCCCCGAGACGTGCAAGGCGGGTAAACCTCACCTCTGACCAGTGGCCGGCAGCGACATCGAAGCCCAAGGGATCGTCCCACAGATCCTTTGCCGTCTCGAAATCGATGCCGTGCTTGGACTTGTTCAGCTTGCTCTTGCGCGGGTCGTACTCGAACTCGGGGGCGGGCCAAACTCGCTGAGGCCACCCGCCCGGGAGGCCGCCCCGCCCGCCCATTAGGCATCCCCTCGCAAACGGGTAGCGATCCGCTGGTTGCGGACGTACGGGACGATGACAAGTTCGCTCTGCCCGAACATCTCCTCGAAAGGCTCGCCGTAGCAGACCACCGCTTCGGGTCTTACCGCCCGCAGCATCTCTTGGTACCCCCGCATGAACTCCCTCCGCGCGTCCTTGCAGCCGACAGTCGAGACTGACACCACACCGCCCTGCTCAATTCCCGCGAAACAGAAGTCGAAGCTCTTGCCGCTGCCCCACGACACAGTCGGGATCACGGTCAGCCCTTTCGCCTGCCAGTACGCGCCACACCATCGGTTGCGCAACGTGTTGACCACCTGCAGCGCCGCCGCCAAGAATAGGTCTCGGGTTCGATTCCCGAAGGCGGCTCGTTTGCCCAGGTCAGATGCCCCCATCGACCCCGAAGCCCCGGCAATCCGTCATGGAGTAGATTGCCCCATACTCCCGGCCTGAATTCTGGGCGCGCAACACAAGAGCCGCAAAGCGAGACGTTTGCCGCGCGCGGCGCTTTGACCGCTCTCGGCACTATGGGTGTATCCGGCCCCCAAGACGACAACCGCGCTCGCGCCCAACGAGATGCGCCGACAACAGCGGCTCCCTGTCGGCCAGCCCGCTCGCGCCACACGAGGCACCACGGCGGTAGACTCAAAGAATGGCGCATCTGATCGAATGGTATTTCGAACAGGGCTTGCCGTTGGTGGGGCGCTACGACATGCCCTTGATCCGCAGGCAGGCTGTGGCCTTAGACGACCTGCAGCTGATTCGGTACAGCAACACCGTCACTGACGACGTCCAGGGCGCGGCGGCCAGCGTCCACTTCTACGAGGATGACGGCAAGTTCGACGAGGTATGGAGTGCTCCCGAAGGACACCTCGCGGAATTGGCCGCGTACCGCCAGGTCCTGTCACCGGACTTCAGCTTATGGATGGACACGTCCGCGATGCTGCAACTTGTCAATACGTTCCGGAACCGTTGGTGCGGCGCCTATTGGCAGGCTCAAGGCATGACGGTGATTCCAACTGTGTCGTGGAGCGGGGGGAAGAGCTTCGATTTCTGCTTCGCGGGTATAGAGATCGGTTCTGTGGTGTCGGTCTCAACTGTGGGTTGCCGCGACGTCCCTTGGGAGTTTATGCGCGGTTACGGGGAGATGTTCAGGGCGATTCGGCCTTCCATCGTGGTGTGCTACGGGGAGCCGTTCGACGAGATGTGGGATTTCGGCAAGGTTGTGGTTGTCCCCTACGCGCGGGACCAGCGCATAGTCGCGCGCCTGCCCGAGGATGGGTGATGGGCGGGCGAGGCGAGCTGAGCGGTCCCCCCCGGCCAGCGCCCGCACCGTGGCACCCCTGTTTTCGAGTACGACCCGGGCAAGAGCCGAGCCAACCGCGCGAAACACGGGATCGATTTCGAGCGGGCGCAGCGTCTTTGGCGCGACAGACTAGGGTTCGACGACTCTGCCAAGTATCCGTCGGAGACTCGGTTCCTGCGTCTTGCCCGGCTGGAGAACAGAATCTATGCGGCCTTTTGGACGCCACGCGGCGATGCCGTGCTGCTGATTTCAGTACGACTAGCGACTCAGAGGGAGGTACGGCAATACTATGAAAGAAATCGACGCTGACGAACTCGACCGGTTGTTCGATGAGGCAAGTGACGAGTTCTACGAATACGTTGACCTCGGCAGCGCGAAGCGCGATGCCGACGACCAGTACGTCAGCGTGCTGCTTTCCGCAGCCCTGGTGGCGTCGATCGACCTGGCGGCTGACGCGGAAGGCACCGACCGACAAACGATCATCGAGCGCTGGCTGATTGATCGGGCAGTCGAGCTGGACCTGGCCTCGGCGCCCGCAGACGATGAAGGCAGCCGGCTGGATTGACTGGCCGCCCACACGCAGCGGGGTTCCAGGGATTGGCGCCCAACGCGGCCGAATTTGGGCGTCGCTCAGAACGTTCCGCCTGGCACGCAAACCGTTGGAAGCCAATCAACCGCTGAGAATGTCCGGGGTTCGATTCCCCAAGGCGGCTCGTTTCCGCAGGTGGCAGGCCCGCGTAGGCCTTGAAGACCCGGTAATCTGTTACGGAGTAGTTTCTCCCACGCAAGGCCCACAGGCCGAATTCTGGCGCGCCGGAACCGGCGAAACTCCACTTTGGCCGACGATAAGGCATCATGGGAGCTGGCCGGGCGGCGGCATCGATGTGCTGCGGCCCCGCGAGCGATCACCTGTTTCCCGTTATACACTGTTTCGCGTGAAAGGAAACGCTCTGTTTCAGGAAACAGTCCCGGATGCCGTCCAATCGGTGCGGGCGTCTCTACCGGCTGGTTGGCGGGCCAGCTTGGATCAGACAAACAGCGTGTTGACGGTGTCGGCGCCGGAGGTCTCCGCGCGCTTCACGGTGGTCGTGGGGCGCTCGGGGGCCGTCCCCGCCGCCGCGCTGTCAGCCGCAGCGCAGCCACCGGCGGACGTTGCGGGGCTGATTTACCTCGCCCCCTATGCGTCGCCGGCTGTCAGGGAGGCGCTGGCGCGGGCGGGCGTCTCGTACGCGGACAGCACCGGCTGGGTGCGAATCGTGTCCGACCAGCCCATGCTGGCCATCACCGCCCAAGGGGCGGCCAAGGCGCCCGCGCAACCGGGGAACAAGACGATCACCCGCCTCGACGGTCGCGGCGCGGGCCGGATCGTCCGCGAGCTGCTGGGCTCGTCCACGCCCGTCGGCGTGCGCCAACTGGCCGCCCTGGCAGGCGTGTCGCCTGGGACCGTCTCCAAGACCCTGCCCTTGCTCGCCGTAGACAACACCGTCGAACGGGACGCGGTCGGCCGGGTCACGAAAGTGGACCGCCGCAGACTGCTCGACCGGTGGACCGCCGACTACGAGTTGCTCAAATCCAACGGAGCGCCCAGCTATTATGTCGCGCCGCGCGGCATCGGCCCTGTTCTCGATAAGGCGAAGACGCTGCGCGGCGTCGCGCTGAGCGGCGGTTCGGCGGGTAACGCCTGGCTCCCGAACGAGGTCTCGGCCACCCTGCCAACCACTCAAGTCGTCCTGTACGCCGCCGATGCCGCCGATGCCGCCGATGCCGCCGATGCCGCCGACGAGCTCGGCCTGGTCGGCGCCGACCCGCCGTCCGCCAACGTCATCGTTCTGACCCCCCAAGACCTCGCCATCCTCGACAACCCCGAAGTCCGCGCGGGACTACCTGTGGCGCCCCTGCCCGTAGTGCTGGCGGACCTGCTCACTTTGCCCGGCCGCTTCCCGGCCCAGGCCGCCGCGCTGATGGACGCGCTCGCCAAGACCGACCCAGAATGGAAGCCGTGATGCCCGCCCCGGAATACGTCGCCGCCCGCCGCGGGCTTCGCCGCGGGCGCGAACCCCGGACACTGGCTTGGCCTCGGGGATGTCGCCATCGACATCATGGTTGCGCCCCATCAGGCCGGAACCACCAAGAAGAACGCCCGAGGAGCCCGAATCCCTCCCCACGCCGACAACGTCGGCCCGACCGCGCCTGGCCTTGAACCCGCGATCATCGACAACGCAGTCAACCTCATCGCCCCCTTCGAAGACAGCGACCCCAGGACGCACCCGCTCCGGATCGCCAACCCGGCCGCCCTCCTGGCCGCCAAGGCCGTCAAAGTCGCCGAACGCGGGCAGGACGCGGGCCGGCAGCCTGGCCGGTTGAGAGACAAGGACGCCCTCGACATGTTCCGGCTGCTCCAGGCCATCGACACAGGCAACCTGGCCGCAGGGCTGCGCTCCCATCGACGCGAGCCCCGGGCCGCCCGCGTCTCGACGGATGCCGTCCAGTTCATCGCCCGCTAAGGCGCCGATCCAGACCGGCCGCTCCCACGGCTCGCGGCCCGCGCCGCCTCCGACGACCCCGCCATCGCCCCAGCATTCGCAGCCCTCACCAGGCAACTCATCAAGGCTCTCGCGGAGCCCGGCTAGACCAGCCGATCCAAGGCCAAGCCAAGGCCACCGCCGCAGCCCCGAAACAACACCGCCGTGCCGGCCAAGCCGCAAGCGCAGACCTCTGTCCGCATGGACGGGAGCCACCGCGAACAGAGATGCCCCCGCCCATCTGTCCCCCACGCAAACCCCACGGATTGGACGCGAACCAGCGCCAACGCCGCAGATCTGATTCGCGGGCACCGGCAGCAGGCGGGAGGGGGGCCTCGGCGGTGACCCCGGCAGAGCTGATAAGCTTGCCTTATGGATTTCGCTGGGCTCATCGCGGCAGCCAAGAAGGAGGCCTTCTTGGCGCGGGCGCGCCACCACGCCACGCTGCGGGCGATGGCGGCGGTGGGGATGAGTCAAGCTGAAATCGCCAAGACTCTGCGGGTGAGCCAGCCGGCGGTGAGCCAGCGGTTAGCGACTGCGAAGGGCTTTGCCTCGTTGCCCGCGGACGTGGCGTTGGAAGCCGCAGTTCCAGTGCTCAAGGCGATAGCGGCCGAGCGGGGATTCTCCCGGCTGGCGGTCTTCGGATCACTCGCGCGGGGTCAAGCCGGGACGGACTCGGACGTCGACCTGTTGGCACAGCCTCCCGAGGGGGCCACGATCGGTGACTTGCTCGACCTCAAGCAGGTGTTCGAGCAAATCCTTGGGCGCCGCGTTGACCTGGTGACCCACGGCGCGTTGAAGCCCGGCCTCGATGACGACATCAGGCACCAGGCGGTGCCGCTGTGATGGATACCCGCTCAGCGAAAGAACCGGCACATGTGCGCGCCTGGCTCGGGCACGCGAGCGACATAGTCCGGCGCGGCAAGTCAGCGTACATGGCCGACCCGCTCATCCAAGAAGCCGGCGACTCGCTAATGATGAAACTGGGCGAAGCGGCGAACCGGCTTGAGCGGTCCGGCCTGCCAGCACCGGACGGGGCGTCTTGGTCGCTGGCGGTGGCCAACCGCAATTGGTTGATTCACCAATACGACGAGATCGACCGTGACATCACCTGGAACACGCTCGCCAAGAGCCTTCCAGAGTGGGGGGCCGCCCTTGCAAGACTGTTCGCCGAAGCCGGTTCCACGCTCCACGCGGGCGGCCAAACTCCCCAGCGGCCGAATTCCTAGGGATGTGGGTCATCAGCCTTCTTCCGGCCTCGGAAGAGCGCGGACAGCTTTCGGCTTGGCTGTTGGGCGCGGTGGTGGGCTTGGCTCAGGGCGGTGAGGCAGGCACCGCGGGGGGCGCGCGCGAGAGGCTGCGGCAAGCGCGTCTACCTCTGATCAGACAGGGCGTCAAGGACCGCAGACTCGCCTCCGCTCTCGCCGATGCCGCCTGGCGCAGGCCGGGCGCCTTCTGTTCTGTCCCAAGGGGCGAAATGCATCGTCGGCGTGCCCCGGGGTTGCCCCACGGAAACCCCACGGGTACGGTTCGATGACAGCACTGGTGGCGGGGGAGGCGGCCGAAGATTGCGGCGCCGCCCCGAGGCTTCAGCGCGCTGGTTAGCGGCCGCATAGACTGGCGAACAGCGACCACAATCAATGGGTGGTGAACCCGTGTCTTTTCCGAGTACCGATTCGCCACCAACGGAAAAACCATCGTTGTGTGGGACAACGACACCTTCATGGACTGCCGCGACGTTCGGGGCTTGCTCACACGGGGTTTTAGGGGAGGGACAACTAGGCTTGACGGGTGACCGTTTGGCCGCAGGCGCCAAGGGCCGGGGAGCCGCCGTGGTGGGGGCCTTACACCCGCCCAGTTTTCCTCGGGTTGGGCGGCATCTCCATGGTCGAGGCGCTCGGCTTGTGGAAGCCGGGACACATTGGGCTGCTCGCCCCGGCGGCGCTGGGCCTTTACATGCTGGTCAAGGGTCCGAACCCGTTCCGCACCCGGCTTGGACAGGTAGCTGCCGGATTGGTCCGCGTTGGGTACATGTGTGTGCCGTATACGGTGTTCACCTGGTTTTTGCATCCCCAACTGAGTGTGCAAGGACTATACGCGATCTGCGACGGCACCGATTTCGCCACGCCTCACGCCTCCGGCTGCATGACATCGGCGCAGGCGGCCACCTGGAATCACGAGTTGGTGATGGTATGGATGGCCGGGATGCTGGTGGTCGAAGCGGTCGTGGCGCTGGCGGTCTGGCGGCGTTCGCGCCGGGCGGTGCGGCTTGGACCCGGCGCCATGGGCTCCAACCGATGAGATGGCGGCGCCGGATGGCGCGGTCATTCCCGCCGGACCGGGTTTCTGGGCGAGCCAGCGTGAGCGGCCCGCCCAGAAACCCAGCCTTGCTATTCGGATCAGATCGACTGGCTCAAGCGGCGGCGGCGCCAGGCCAGCATCAAGCTTCCGGCCACCAGGCCGAGCGCGGCGCCCACGATCCACAGGCCGGACCGGGCGCCGGTCACGGGCAGGGACTTCTGGTCGGACCCGGACGACTGCTTGCCCGCGTCCGGTTGGGCAGCTTGGGCGGCGGCGTTGACCAGCAGAGTGTCCCAACCGACCAGCGAGCCGTCAACGGCCTGCACCACGACCTTGTGCGAGCCCGCGGCCGCGTCGGCCGGGACCGTCACGACCGCTTTGCCGTCCGCGTCCAGGGTGACCGTGGCCAGGAGTCTCGGCGTCGAGTGCAGCCAGACCAGCACCCGCTCGCCCGCGTGGCCTGGGACCGTGATGGTGACCTGGCCGCCAGCCGTCACCGGTCCTGACACCTGCACGTCGCCGCGCGCGCCGTCCGCCAACTGCGCGTCTGGCACCGGCGAGACCTCGTCCTCGGACTCGCCCGGATCAGATGGATCGTCGGCCGGGTCCTCATCCTGGTCCCGGCTCGGGTCATCCGTCGGGTCATCGCCAGGCCCGTCGCCCGAGTCATCGCCAGGCTCATCCGTCGGGTCATCGCCAGGGTCATCCGTCGGGTCATCACCCGGTCCGTCGCTCGGGTCGTCGCCCGGCCCGTCACCCGGCCCGTCACCCGGGTCGTCACCCGGATCGTCGCCCGGATCGTCGCCAGGCCCGTCACCCGGGTCATCGCCGGGTTCCGCCGCCGCGACCGTGACCGGCCCGGACGGCTCCGATGCCGCCGAGGTTCCGATGGCGTTGACCGCGACCACCGTGGCCGTGTACGCGCCGGGCGGGACCTCCGAGAACACGGCGCTGGCGGCCGAAGCGGCCACTTCCCGCACCAGCGGCGCGTCCCCGCCGAGCAATCGCGCCGTGTAACCGGTCAGCGGCGAGCCGCCATCGGGAGGCGCGGCCCAGGACACAGTCACCGTCGACCCGTCAACCGACACCTGCGGCGCGCCGGGCGCCTCGGGCGCCGCGGCCGGATGGGTGGCGACACAGTTCGCCGGGTCCACCGCCGTGGGATCGGTCTGGCCGACGGCGACCGCCAAGGTGAAGGCGTCCGCCACGGGCGTCCCGCCGACCAGGGCGGCCGTCCGCTCGAAGTCGAGGCAATAGACGCCCTCGGCGGTGAACGCCCAATTCCCGTGGGCGTGGGTGGCCTGCGGAATGGTGAACGAATCGGCGGCGCCGACGGCATCGGCGGTGTTGAACTGCACGTCAACCGTGCCGAAACCGCCCTGCGTGTACAAGAAGAAGTCTCCCGGGCCGTCCGCCGCGGTGAGCCGCCACTCGACCCCGCCGGCCAGGGTCCCGGCCGCGATGTGCTCGGTCGACCAGCCCGGCCACAGCAACTCGTAGTCCTGGGTCTGCGACACCTGCCAGATTGGCGTGCCCGCCGCCCCCAAGAACGAGTACTGCTCCAGGTTCGGCACCGCCAACTCCGCCCCGGGCAGCAGTTGGAGGAGAAATTGTCAAATCTTGTGGATGGGGGTGTCGGATTCGGGTTGGTTTTCGGTGGTTTGGGGGTTTGGTTTGGTGACCGGTTCGCCGTCTTTGAATTCGGTTCCGGCCCAGACTT
>JAIROU010000246.1 GCA_031257375.1 Bifidobacteriaceae bacterium | reverse complement strand
CGCGCGCGAGTCCTTGGAGCAGTTGGTCGCGGCCAACAAATCCCAATTGGACGCCATGGCCGACGCGGTCGAACGAAGCGTCAACGGCTAGTTCGCCACAGCCGGCGACTCGTCCATCAGCTTTGCGCGGCCTCGAGCGCGGCCAGAAAGGCGTTGACTTCATCGCCGTGATCATTGATGAACGATCGCTGCAACTCGACGGCGATCTCATTGGCGGCGCGCTCATAGCCGACCTCGGCCCGGCAGTCGAAGTCGGCCAGCGCGATCTCGATCTCGGGCGCGGACATTGAGATGCTTCGGTGCTCAGGAGGCTCATCTTCATCGGCCACGTGCTCGCGGGCGTCCCAGTAGTCGCCGTTGGGAGCGGTTCTCAAGGCCAGCATCAGGGCTGAGTAAGGCGTTATCTGTTCCTCGCCCGCGTCGGCCAAATGATCGACGCCTGCCGCCTCCATGCAATCCGCCCACGAGCGGTTCATCGCCACCATCCGCGGGTCCACGGCCACTCCGTCAATGATCAGCCAGCGGAAGGACTGGACAAAGTCGGCATGGGAGTCGAGGATCGACCGGACGCCGCTGGCGGCGTCTGGCTCGGGGAAACCGGCCCACGCCTCGCCCTGGCAACCCCCGGCCTCCTCATAAGTGGTGGGGTCGTCGGCCCGGTGGCCCGTCAGCGCCAGGTCGTAGGCCGCCTGGCCAGCCGCCCCGAGTCCCTCTGCATATGCGGTGTTGGCCTCCTCCTCGGCCGACGGCGGCGCGATCGGAGACATTGACAAAGGGGCCTGCACCCCGTATCCGAAGCGCTCCACGTCCCCCCGTTGGCTCGGCAGGGTTGGCACCACGATGCCGTCGATCTCCTGCCACCAGTCGATCACAGTGTCCGTTGTGACCACCCGGTACGGCACTGGCACGTACTCGAAGCCTTGGCGCTTCATGCACGCCGCGACCGCCGCCTCTCGTGCTTCTTGCAAAGCCGATCGCGCGTCGAAGTCAGCCTCCGCCGCGATGGCGTGTGCTGACGACACCGCCGCCACCAACGCCCCGAACTCTTCGGTCGTGTCTAGCTTCAGCACCGCCGAAACCTGCGGGGGGCCGCCGTTGTCGACAGGCGCCGCCGCGCCTGTCGACGACGATTTCATCGACGGGGCCAGATCCGTGCCCTCGTCACTGGGCTCCGACCCCGAAGACTGGCAAGCGCCAACGGACACCGAGAACGCGACCAACACACACCACACCGTGATGGCGCGCACGCCAAGACAGGTCCGGGCTGCGGCCGTCAAGCTGCGCTCGGCCACTGCACGCGCTCCTTCGCTAAATCAGGCCGTCCAGATAGCAATGGGCTCCGAACGGGTCATCGGAAAACTTCATCGCGTTGTGGGTGTTCACGCCGTAGACGCCATCAACCGCACGTCCCGTCATGTTGAGTTTGTGTTCCTGTACCCACTTGAGGGCGCCCTTTGTCAGCGGTCCGAAAACTCCATCTGGAGCGATCGATCGACCATAGCACCCGCCGCTTGTGGGACCGTTGAGCGCGAGTTGGAGCATGGCGACAGCGGTCGACTGATTTCCCTGACCCAGCAAGCAATTCCTCGAGCTTGCGCTGGTCATCGGCACATAGATCTTGTGGGTCCCCACCCTGTCGTATCGAGCTTTGCTCGTGGTGCATGATGCGCTGGACTGGGCGGCCCGGGCGGGCGTTGCGTCTGGGCTCAGCGCCCCGGCCGCAAGGATGATCGCGCTGAGGACCATAATCGAGATGAACATGGTTGAAAGCTTCTTGACGCGGGCCATTTGGGGCACGCTCCTTTCACTCGGGCTAGGGCTCCGAGGGGCGGACCATACGTGCACGGGCTTCCCACGTCGAGCCCTGCCGGTCCGGGCGAACCGGCTGCCGTTCACACTAGCCCCAAGGGGGGGGGCTCCTGTCAATGGGTGGTTTGCGGGCGCGAAATGCGGCTTTGACGCCGATCTGCCCCGGGCGGGTGGGCCGACGAACCGGCCGCGCGGTCGGCATCGGCGGTCCGGCGTTCGCCTCCGTGCCGGTGCTGCCGTCCCCGCGCGGCCGAGTCCGGCTACGGGCGTTCCGGCCCGCCCGACCTGTCGGACAACGAGCAGTTGGCGGTCAACCGCGACCACGTCGCGGGCTTGACGTCGGCGGGACGGGTGGTGGCTAGTGGAAGTCGCGCGAGCGGGTGGGGATTTTGAGGTGCAGGGGGTGGAGGTGGCCGGCTTTGATCCCGACGGTGCCGTCGCGGTTTTCCAGCCTTCCCGCCACCACCATGGCCGATGCCGTGCGGCCGACTTTCCGGAACCGGTTCCAGACGTCGGCCGTGCAGACCACGTTCACCTGGCCGGTCTCGTCCTCCAAGTTCAAGAAGGTGACGCCCCCGGCCGTGCCGGGGCGCTGGCGGTGGGTGACCACCCCGGCCACCTTGATCCACTCGCCGTCCGGATGGGACTTGACCTGGTCGTTCGGCACCACGCCGGCGGCCGTCAGCTGCTCCCGGACATGGACTGTGGGGTACTCGGCCAACGTCACACCGGTCGCCCAGATGTCCGCCAGGGCCAACTCCTCGTCCGACATGCCCGGCAGGGTCGGCGCCTGCAGGCCGGGCGTGGTCCCCGGCAACTCGCCGGCCGCGCCGGTCGCCCCGGCCGCCCACAAGGCCTTGCGCCGCTCCGGCTCCAGGCCGCCCAAGGCGCCCGCCGTGGCCAGGGCCTCCATCTGATGCGGCGTCAGGCCGCAGCGGTGCGCCAGGTCCGTCAACGACTCGAAGGCGCCGCCGCCCTCGCGTTCGGCCTGGATAGCCTCGGCTTTCTTCAAGCCGATCCCCCGGACCGACGCCAACCCCAGCCTGACTCCCAGGTCGGGGTCGCCCCGCAGCAGGCCGGAGTGGGGGCGGTCGCCCGGACCGGTCCGCTCGACCTGGGCCTGGGCGGCTGAAAGCTGGATGTCTGGCCCGCGCACGGCCAGGCCGTGCCGCCGGGCGTCCGCCACCAGCGACTGCGGCGAATAGAAACCCATCGGCTGGCAAGCCAGGATGGCGGCGTAGAAGGCGGCCGGGTGGAACACCTTCAACCAGGCCGAGACGTAGACGATCAGCGCGAAAGAAAACGAGTGCGACTCCGGGAAGCCGAAGTCGGCGAAGGCTTTGAGCTGGTCGCAGATCTTGATCCGCGCCGCCGGGCCGACGCCGCGCTCGCGCATCCCGCTCATCAGGTCTTCCCGGAGGGCTTCCATCCGCTCGACCGAGCGCTTGGAGCCCATCGCCCGGCGCAGCTGGTCGGCCTGGCCGGCGCTGAAACCGGCCGCCGCGATGGCCATCTGCATCAACTGCTCTTGGAACAAGGGCACGCCGAGCGTGCGCTCCAGCGCCGGGCGGACTAGCTCGTGGTCGTAAACCACCGGCTGACGGCCCCGCCGCCGCTCTATGTAGGGGTGGACCGACCCGCCTTGGATCGGACCCGGCCGGATCAGCGCGACCTCCACCACGATGTCGTAAAAGCACCTTGGCCGCAGTCGCGGCAGGGTGGCGATCTGGGCTCGCGACTCGACTTGGAAGACCCCGACCGTGTCGGCCGCGCACAGCAAGTCGTAGACTTCCGGGCATTCCGGCGGGATGGTGTGCATCTGCCAGCGCCGGCCCTCGGCGCGCTCGATCTCCTCGAACGCCACCCGCACGGCGCCCAACATGCCCAGGCCGAGAAGGTCGAATTTGACCAAACCGGCGCTGGCGGCATCGTCCTTGTCCCACTGCAAGACCGAGCGGTCCTCCATCCTCCCCCACTGCACCGGGCACACGTCGATCACCGGCTGGTCCGCCAAGACCATGCCGCCGGGGTGGATGCCCAGGTGGCGGGGCAGGCGCATGAACGATTCGGCCAAGCTCAGAACGTCGTCGGGGATGGCGGTCAGGTCGTCGTCGGCGTCGACCGGCCCGGCGCCGCCCCGGCCCCAGGGGACGAAGCGGACCTTGCCCTGGTGCAGATGGCCCCACCGCTCGACCTGCTTCGACCAGGCGTCCTGCTGGCCGGTGTCATGGCCCAGCGCGCGGGCGGCGTCGCGCAGGGCCAGCTTCGGCCTATATGAGATGACCGCGCCGACCAGGGCCGCCCGGTCGCGGCCGTAATGCTGGTAGACGTGCTGGATGACCTCCTCGCGGCGGCCTGACTCGATGTCGAGGTCGATGTCGGGGTAGCCCTCGCGCTCCGGGGCCAGGAAGCGTTCGAACAGCAGGCCGTGGCGGACGGCGTCGACGGCGGTGATGCCGAGCGCGTAGCAGACCGCCGAGTTGGCGGCCGAGCCCCTGCCCTGGCAGAGAATGCCCCGCTCGCGGCAGAACTCGACAACCTCGTGCATGATCAAGAAGTAGCCGGGGAAGCCCAGGTCTTTGATCACCTTCAACTCGTGCTCAAGGGTCTGGTAGGCCTTGGCGTTGCCCGGACCGCGCGGGCCGTAGCGGTCTTCGGCGCCGCGCCAAGTCAGCGCCTCGAGCCAACTGTCGTCGTCGTGGCCGTCCGGCACGTGGGCGGGCGGCAGCTTCGGCGCG
>JAIROU010000217.1 GCA_031257375.1 Bifidobacteriaceae bacterium | reverse complement strand
CGGGCCACGGCCACCGTGGTGGCTATCCCCTGGCCGCAGATGGCGGTGCTGGCCCTGGCGGCGCTGATCGCTTGGTGGTGGCGACGCGATCATCGGCGCCGAGAGGCCAAGGTGGCCCGGCTGGTCGCGGAGGCCCGCCTGGCCGGGCGGGCCGAATCCGCCTCCGGCGCCGCCCCGATCACCCGGCGGACGCTGGCGGGCGCGTGCGCGCTGGTGGCGGCCGGGGCGCTGGCCATCGGCCCGGCGGGCGCGGCCTCAGCCGTCCCAGATGATCCCAACCGCCGCGGATCGGTTCTGATTCGCGTGTACGTCGCGCCCGAGGCTCCGGCGCCCTCCCCGCCGCCCGATCAGGACGGGTTGGCGGGCACCGGCGCCCGGGTGGCCGGGCTCGCGCTGGGCGCCCTGGGCGGCGTCGGGCTCGGCCTGGCGATAGGCGCCGCCCGCCGCCGGTCGTCCGGGACGGCCTGAACCACCGTCGCCGCCCGATGCCGTCGGCGCGCCCCGGGCGCCGGTCGGCGCGACAGTCGCGCGACAGCCGGGCGCCCGGGATCGGACACCTGTCTCGGGTACAGTATGAGCAGCAGGTCATCGAGCGCGCCGAAGGAAATCCGTCCGAGTTGGAGGGGCCAACCTCAATGCCTGGCGACTGGCGTTTCGGTTAGGAGGGGGGTTGGGGGTTTTTGAGGGGTCGGGGCGCGCGGTGACGTTGAATGATGTCGCGGAGCGCGCCTGCGTGTCGGTGGCGACGGCGTCGAAGGCGTTGAACGGGCGCAAAGATGTGGCCGCGTTGACGCGGGCGCGGGTGTTGGAGGCCGCCAACGCGCTGGGGTTCAGCCCGAACCTGATGGCCAGGGGTTTGCTCGGGGGCCGCACCGGCACGGTCGGCTTGCTGACCGGCGACTTGGAGGGCCGCTTCGTGATCCCGATCTTGGCCGGCGCCGAGGATGCGTTCGCCGGTCAGTTGAACGTGTTCTTGTGCGACGCCCGCGGCGACGCCATCCGTGAGCAGCATCATCTGAAGGCGTTGCTGAGCCGGCGCGTGGACGGGATCATCGTGGTCGGCCGGCAAACCGATCCTCGTCCCTCGCTCGGCCAAGAGCTGCCGGTGCCGGTGGTGTATGTTTACGCGCCCTCGGACGATCCCCGCGATCTGTCGCTGACCCCGGACAATCGGGCCGGCGGGCGCCAGGCCGTGGAACACCTGATCGCCTGCGGCCGGGTGCGGATCGCGCACATCTCGGGCGACCCGTCTTACGCCGCCGCGCGGGACCGTCTGGCCGGGGCGCGGGCGGCGCTGGCCGAGGCCGGGCTGGAGCTGGTCGGCGATCCCTTGTTCTCGACCTGGAGCGAGGGGTGGGGCCGGGACGCAGCCGCCATGCTGTTCCAGCGCCATCGCGACATCGACGCCGTCTTCTGCGGGTCCGACCAGATCGCCCGCGGCGTCCTCGACTCGGCGCGGGACCTGGGCCACCGCGTGCCGGACGACTTGGCCGTCATCGGCTACGACAATTGGGAGGTCCTGGCCACAAATTCGCGTCCCGAGCTGACCAGCATCGACGCGAATCTGGAGCAGCTTGGCCGGGAGGCGGCGCGGACCATATTCGAGGCGATCGACGGGGACGACATCGGCCAAGGCGTCCGGTTTCTACCGGTGCGGCTGGTCATCCGGGGCTCGACCATCGCCCGCCGGTGACCGAGTTCACAAGGCCAGGCGGGCCATCGCCCAGCTGACCGGGGGCAGCCTCAGTTTGAGCGTGGTCCCGTCGAGGGCTTGGTCCCCGAGCGGCCGGGGCGCGACCCAGGTCTGGTCCAAGGCTGAGGCCGTCCAGGAGGGGTCGCCCGAAATCTGAACCGCCTCGACCACCCTGGCGCCGGGCCAGGCGGCCAGGCCGACCTCGACCTCGGCCGCTTCCGCGACGCTCCGGTTGGTCAAGAACAAGGCTAGCTGGCGGGTCTCGGCGTCGAGGGTCGCCACGGCGTCGACGCTGTCAACGCCGCCGAAGCGGGCGGTCTCGCACTGGTCCGAGCGGATCGACCCCCGCAGCACCCGCCCCTTGGCCCAGCGGGCCGTCAGGGCGAAGGGGTGGAACGTCGTCTGGCGCCAGGCCGGACCGCCGGGCTCGGTCATGATCGGGGCGATGGCGTTGACCAGTTGGGCCAGGCAGGCCGACCGCACCCGGTCGGAATGGCGCAGCAGGCAGATCAGGAGCCCGCCCACGACCATCGCGTCGGCCAGGCAATAGCGGTCCTCCAGCAAGCGCGGCGCGACCGGCCAGTCGTCCCCGGCCGGGGGTTTGGACTCGGCCCGGTCGGTGTACCAGACGTTCCACTCGTCGAACGAGACCATGATCCGTTTGCGGCTCTTGAGCGCGGCGCCGACGTGGTCGCAAGTCGCGACGACCGAATCGATGAAGTAGTCCATGTCAACCGGGCTGGCGGCGAAACTGGCCAAATCGGCATCGTGCATCTGGTAGTAGGCGTGCGCGGAAACGAAGTCGACGTCGTCGTAGGCCTGGGCGAGGACCTCGCGCTCCCACCGCCCGAAAGTCGGCATGGCCGAACTTGACGAGCCGCAGGCGACCAGTTCGAGCGACGGGTCGATCATGCGCATGGCCCTGGCCGTGCGGGCGGCCAGGCGGCCGTACTCGTGGGCGGTCATCCCGCCGATCTGCCACGGGCCGTCCATCTCGTTGCCCAGGCACCACATCTTCACCCGGTACGGGTCCGCCGCCCCGTTGGCCCGGCGGCGGTCGGACAAAGCCGTCCCGGCCGCCACGTTGCAGTATTCAAGCAGGTCCAGGGCCTCTTGGAGCCCCCGCGTGCCCAAGTTGACGGCCAGGATCGGCTCGACGTCCGCCATCCGCGCCCAGGCCATGAACTCGTCCAGGCCGAACTCGTTCGGCTCGGTCGAGTGCCAAGCCAGGTCGAGCCGCCGGGGCCGCGACGCCGCCGGTCCAATCCCGTCTTCCCAGCGGTAGCCCGAGACGAAGTTGCCGCCGGGGTAGCGGACGGTCGTCACGCCGAGCTCCCGGACCAGGTCGGCCACGTCGCGGCGGAAACCTTCGGGCGTGGCCGCCGGGTGGGCCGGCTCGTGGAGCCCGGTGTAGACGCAGCGGCCGAGATGCTCCACGAAGGCGCCGAAGGTGCGCCGGTTCACATCGGCCAGGGCGGCGGCCGGGTCCAGGTTGATGAGTGCTCGTGGCATCGGATTCCTCTCCAGGATCTGATTTGGGGCTGGGGCGGTCCGAAGCCCGCCCCAGCCGGGCGGGCGTTACTGCCCGAGTTCGTTCTTCAGATCGGCCTGGGCCTGGTCCAGGGCCGTCTTGACGTCGACGTCGTTCTCGAAGATCTCGTTCAACGTCGTCGTCCCGAACATGTTATTGATGTTGGGCATGCCCTGCATGGTGGTCGACGGCAGGTAGCCGATCTCCTCCGTCAGGGTGTTGAGCACGTCGAAGACGTTGTTCTGGAAGTACTTGACGTAGTCGTTGTCCGGGTTGTGGGTGACGGCCTCGTCCTTCCAGACCGCCATGTTGACCGGGTCGAAGCCGAGCGAGTCCCAGATCATGATGTTGCCGTCCAGGGACAGTTTGGCGTAGGCCAGGTACTCGGCCGCCAGAGCCTTGTTGGGGCCGGCCGAGGGCACCGCCGTGCCGGTGCCGCCGCCGCCGACGGTGGTGTGGACCGAATCCGGGTAGGCCGGCGGGGGCGCGATGGCGATCTTGCCGGACAGGTCGGGCAGGTAGCTCAAGTAGCGGCTCATGAACCACTCCGGCATGATCGCGGCGGCGAAGTTGCCGGCGTTGTACTCGCCGAAGGCCTCCTCGTTGTCCGGCTGGCCGCCGGCGATGGTGCAGATGGCGTTGGCCGTCTGGAGGTCCTTCAGCATGGACACGGCTTGGACGATCCTGTCGTTGTTGACCTGCAGCTGGCCCTGCGGGGTCATCCAGTCGGTGCCGAGCTGGGCCATCAGCAGCGCCTCCTGCCATTGGGCGGCGGTGTCGGCCGTGCCGAAGCACTTGCCGGTGGCGGCGTGGTACGCCTCGCCGGCGGCCTTGAAATCGTCCCAGGTCTTGATGGTGGTGTAGTCGACGCCGGCCGCGCCCAGCAATTCGGTGTTGTAGAAGGCGAGGGTCGTCCCGACGTGGGTCGGCAGCCCGTACAGTTTGCCATCCTTCGAGTACAGGTCCATGCGGGCCTTGACCACGTCCTGGGCGTACGGAGCGGCGGCGGAGGTCAGATCCTCCAGCGCCGGGGAGCCCTCGATGTAGTTGGCGAAACGGCCGACCTCGATGTCGACGATGTCCGGCACGCCCTCGCCGGAGTTGAGGGCGAGTTGGAGCTTGTTGTGCATGTCGTCGTACGGCATCACGTTGACCGCGATCTTGACCTGCTTGTCGGGGTTGGCCTGGTTCCACTTGTTGGCCATCTCCTCGTAGAACTTGCCGTGGAGGTCCACGAACGTCCACAGCTCCAACTCGGTGGCGTCGTCCGAGGCGCCCTGGTCGACCCCGGAGGTTTGGCTCGACCCGCCGGCGCCGGGCTCGTCGCCGTCGCCGCCGCAGCCGGTCATGCCGAGCGCCAGGGCGACCCCGACCAGGGCCGCCATCTTCCTTGGTGATTGCATTGTCTTTCCTTTCCCACTATGTGACTTCATGGTCTTTCCTTTTCCAAGCGGTTGTCTGGGTTTGCTTGTGCGCGGCTGGTGGTTATCGGCATCGGCGGCGTCAACCCTTCACCGCCCCGGCCGTCATGCCTTCGATGAAGAACTTCTGGAACGCCAAGAACACCACCAGGATCGGGATGAGCGAGAAGAACGAGCCCACGATCAGCAGTTCGTAGTTGTTGCCGTAGGGCGTCAACAGTGTGTTCAGGCCGATCGGCAAGGTGTATTTGTCGGGGCTGCGCAAGGCCAGCAGCGGCCACAGGAAGTTGTTCCAACTGGCCATCGCGTTGAGGATGGCCATGGCCGCGATGGCCGGTTTCATCAGGGGTAACACCAGCCGGAAGAAGATTCCGTACTCGCTGACGCCGTCGATCCGCCCGGCCTCCAAAATGTCCCGCGGGATGCCGCGCAAATACTGCCGGAAGAAGAAGATCGTCGTCGCCGAGGCTAGGAAGGGCAAGATGATGGCCAGGTAGGAGTCGGACAGGCTCATGTTGTTGATCTGGATGTAGAGCGGCAGCATCAGCATCTCGAACGGGATCGTCATGATCACCAGGACGCAGATGAACAGCGCCGTCTTGAAGCGGAACTCGTACATGGCGAAGCCGTAAGCGACGAAGGCTGAGACCAGGAGGGTGCCCGCCGTCTGGGCCAGCGTGATGAACAGCGAGTTGGCGAACCAGCGGAAGTAGTTGCCCGAGTCGGTGAACAGCATCACGTAGTTGTCGAAATTGGCCTGCGAGAAGTCGATCTTGAGGTTGAGCCCGTTGCGGATGAGCATGTTGCCGTCTTGGAAGGTGCCGACGAAGACGGCCCAGAACGGCACCAGGCAAAGGATCCCGGCCGCCCCGAAGACCAGCGCCATGAACACCGTCAGGGGCAGGCCCCCGCGTCGGTGGCGGCCGCCCGGCCGACCGGCGGGCGCCGGTTGCCCGATGCCGTCCGGTTGCCCGATGCCGCCGGGTCGGCGTTGGGCGTCCGGGCGTCCGATGGCGGACATCACTTGTCCTCCTTCTTGAACATGCCGCTGGCGGTCAGTTGGGTCAGGTTGATGGCCAAGACGACCACCAACAGGACCACGCCCACCGCCGAGGCGTACCCGAGGTCGTTCTTCTCGATGCCCTGGCGGTAGAGATAGCCGACTATCGTCAGGCCGATGTTCATCGGCGAGTTGTTGCCGCCCCAGAGCATGAAGCTCTCCATGAACATCGCCAGGCCGCCGTAAACCGAGATCACCACCACGTAGACGACGGTCGGCTTGATGTTCGGCACCGTCACGTACCAGAAGCGCTGCCAGGCGTTGGCGCCGTCGATCACGGCGGCCTCGTAGTATTCCTCGGGGATGGCCTGCAGGCCGGCCAGAAAATACATCATGTTGACGCCGGTCCAGCGCCACAGGGCGACGGTCAGGAGCGCGCCGAGGCCGGTCAAGTCGTTTTTGAGCCATTTCACCGGGCCGTAGCCGAAGACCTCGACGACCGAGTTCATCAGCGCGAAGCCGGACTCCGAGAAGATCAGGCGGAAGACGATGCCCGCCACCACCACCGAGGTCAGGGCCGGCACGAACATGGCCGATTTGAAGACGGCCTTCAGGCGGCTGCCGCCGACTTTCGAGTTCACCAGCACGGCCAGCAGCAGGGGAACCGGGATGAGCAGCAAGAGCGTGCAGATCATGTAGCGGAAGGAGTTCGCCAGGGCCAGCCAGAACAGGCGGTCGTTCCAGAGCCGGGCGTAGTTCTTGCCGCCGATGAAAGACGCCTCGCCGGGGATGATCTTCTGGAAGCTCATCAAGAACGACTGGCCGACCGGCCAGAGCCAGAAGACCGCGAAGGTCAAGATGAACGGCCCGATGAACAGATAAGGAGCCGCCTTGGGGGAGTACAGCAACTTCTTCACGCGATCCTCCTTGATCTTGGGGGCGGTCCTCGGGGCCTTGGGCGCACGCCGCCCGCGGCGGCGCCGCAGTCACGGCGGGGCGCCTCGACCGGGCTTCCTACAACGATGTACATTGCGATACTACAACGTTGCAGGCAGTGCTTCGCGAGGGACCCCATAACGATTCGGTCACGATTGGCCCTCGGCCCGGCCGAGGTCAGCCTCCGGTCGCCCCGAGCGTCGACTGGCGCGCCACCAGGCGGAAATCGACCAGCAGCTCGCGCGGCCCGGTGGACGGGTCGAAAGACTGCTCCAAGCCGATGCGCTCGACCAGCATGGCCACCGCGGCCGCCGCGATCGTCTCCCGGCCGGGGTCGATCGTGCTGATGGGGGGCCAGCTGTAATTGGTCTCCTCGACGTTGTCAAAGCCGATCACGGCGATGTCGTCCGGGACGCGGACGCCCCGGCGGCTGAGTTCGTGGACGGCCCCCAGGGCTAGGGCGTCGTTGTAGCAGACCACCCCGTCCGGCCGGGCGCCGGAGTCGAGCAGGTCTGCCATCAGCCGGGCGCCGACCGGCCTGACCCACGGTCCCGGCCCGGCCACCAGCGCCGGGTCCAAGGCCACCCCCGCCGCCTCGAGCGCCGCCACGGCGCCTTTGTGGCGCAGCCTCGACGAGGAGACGTCGGGCACGTCGCTGAGCCCGATGATGGCGATCCGCCTGCGTCCGAGCCCGAGCAGGTGCTCGACCTGCGCCCGGCCGCCCTCGATGTTCCGCATCGAGACGTGGTCGCAGGGCGCGCCGAAGATCGACTCGCCCAAGATGACCAGGGGGAAGTCGACCCGGAAGGCCTCGGCGTCGGCCTGGCCGACGTGGACGGGCGAGAACAAGACCCCGTCGACCTGCGACCCGCCGTCAGACCTGAGGACGCCCAACTCGGCCTCGCGGTCGTAACGGTGCTGCTGCAGCAGGACGGTCAGGCCGCGCCGGCCGGCCGCCTCGACCACCGAGTCGGCCAGTTCCCCGAAATAAGGGATGCGGAGCTCTGGCACCACCAGTTTGATCAGCCCCGTGCTGCCCTGGCGCAGATTGCGGGCCGTCACGTTGACGCGGTAGCCCAGCGAGCTGATCGCTTCTTCGACCCTGGCCTTGGTGGCCGGGCTCAGGTAAGGGTAGCCGTTGACGACGTTGGACACGGTCTTGAGCGACACCCCGGCCGCTCGCGCGACGTCCTTCATCGTCGCTGAGGCCCGCGAGCGTGCCATCTTCCCTCGTTCTCTCGGCCGCCGTGGCGCGCCCCGCCCGCCAGGCGCCCTGGCGACGGGACCCGCTTTCCTGCGGCAGAGGCTACCATAACCGCGCTATACATCGTTATAACAGGCCGATCGGCGGTCCTGGCGGCGGGCCCGGCGGCCAAACCGCCGCCGGGAAGGCCCGGCAGCGGCATCGGCCCGGTTTCGGTGTCAGTCGGTACCGCTATGGTGAAACCATGACCCTTCGAACCCCCCGGTCGGCGTTGCCCGCCCTGGGGCTCGCCGCCGTGTTGGCGGTCAGCCTCGCCCCTCCGTCAGCCCAAGCCGAAGAATCGGAACTGGTCACCGTCGTGGCCACCGCCGTCGGCGCCGTCAGCGAGCAGGAGGTGGTCGAACAGGCGAGCGCCGACGCGGACGATGTCGAAGTCCGCACCATCGCGGACACGTCGGTCGTGACCATCGAGACCACCGACCCCGAGGGCGTCATCGCCGGGCTCGAGGCCTCGGGCGAATACCAGGGCGCCGCCTTGGAGCGCTACGCCGAGGTTTACGGCTTCGCCGACCCCAACGACCCGTACTACCGCAACGGCGTCCAGTGGGACATCGGCAATCCGCAGGGCTCCAACCCCTGGGCCAGGGCCGCGGCCGTGGGCGCCCGCTTCGAGGCCGCCTGGCCGCTGATGGCGACCGACGCGGGGGCGGCCGCCCGGGCGCCGATCGCCGTCATCGACTCAGGCCTGCCGGCCAGCCCCAGCGCCCAGTTGGCGGCCGTCGTGGGCAAGTACGACGTGGCCGATGGCGACGCCAACGTCCGCCTGCCGGCCGGCGTCAGCGCTCTCGACGCCATCCACGGGGGCTACGTCAGTTCGGTGATCGCCGCCCGCACCGACGACTCGTCCTCGATCGCCGGCGCCGCCTGGGACACCAGCCTGTACTTCTACAAGGTCTTGTCCGACCAGTCGGCCGTCCAGGGCAATTACCTGCTGGCGATCAGCGACATCACCGTGGCGGTGCGCCGGGCCGTGGCGGATGGCGCCAAAGTCATCAACATGTCGTTCGGGTCGACCTGCCCGGCCCAGTCGCAATGGGCCACCGACCCCCTCGCGCTGGCCATCCAAGACGCGGTCGCCGCCGGTGTGGTGGTGGTGGCGGCGGCCGGCAACGCCGGCAACGGCACGGTCAACTGCCCGGCCTCCTTCCCGAACGTCATCTCGGTGGCGGCGACCGCCCGCAACGGCGACCGGGCGGAGTTCTCCGAATACAACGCCTACGTCGACATCGCCGCGCCGGGGGAGGACGTGGCGGCCGTCAGCGCCTCGGGCTCGAGCGTGGCCGGGGAGATCAAACTGGTCGACGGCACTTCGTTCTCGTCGCCGCTGGTGGCGGCGGCGGCCGGGCTGCTCAAGCGGACCTACCCGGACCTCGCCCCGGCGCTGGTCGAGCGGGTCTTGCTCTACACCGCCCAGGACACGGGCACCTACGGCCGCGACGACTACTTCGGCTACGGCGTCCTTGACGCCGGGGCGGCCCTGGCGGCCGGCGGCCGGGCGGACAGCTTGGCCGACCCGTACACAACCTTGGTGCCGCATGTCCAACAACTCACCTTGCCCGGCGACATGGACGGCGACGGCCGCGGCGAACTGCTGGTGGTCGACGGGACCCAGGCCACCCTGAAGGGCGTGGTCGGCTCGGTCAAGTCGAAACTGCTGCGGTTCCCGGCCACGCCCGCCGGCGGCCTTGGGACCGTCCAGCAGATCGGTTGGAACTGGTCCGGCTTCACCGTCTACGGCGCCGGCGACTGGAACCGCGACGGCAAAGCCGACCTGCTCGGGCGGGCCGGGTCGGGCGCGCTCTATTTCTACCGCGGGCTCGGTGACGGCACCCTCGCCACCGCCGTCCGGGTGGGTTCGGGCTGGGTCGGCTACACCGCTGTCCCCAGCCGCGACTTGAGCGGCGACGGCAACCCCGATCTCCTGGCGATCCAAGACTCGACCGGCCTGCTGTACCTGTACCGGGGCGACGGGCGGGGCGGCTTCTTGCCCGGCCGGACGCAAGTCGGCTCGGGCTGGCGCGGGTTCAGGTTGTTCGCCCCCGGCGACGTCACCGGCGACGGCCGCAACGACATCATCTCGACCGGGCCGGACGGCGCCCTTTACCGCTATCCCGGCACCGGCAGCGGCGGGTTCGGCGCGCGCGTCCGGATCGGCGGCGGCTGGAACATGTACAAACAGGTCGTGATGGGCCTGTTCGACGCCGACCAATACGTCGACATCATCGCCCTCGACCCGTCGAATTCGGGCGTGTACTACTATCGCGGCCTCGGCTGGAGCCAGTTCGGCGCCCGCTCCCAGATCGCCGCGGGCTGGTGACGCCCTGACGGCGAGCCGCGCCTCAGACGTCGACCGCGGGCGTGTAGCGAGTCGGCTGGGCTGACTGGTCCTCGCTCAGTCGGCCCGCCTGAACCATGGCCGCGACCCGCTTGGCGACCAGGCGCTTGGGCGTGGGCGAGAGTATCGACTCGGCGTCGTGCAAGGAGAACGAGCCGTAGTGCTGGCCGAAGGCGAGCAAGGCGGCCTCGTCGCGGCGCATCGACGGCCAGGCCTGGACCACCGGCTCGTCGCCGACCTCCAAGGAGGCGAACAACGCGGTCAGGCGGTCGACCTCGTTCAGCAGTCCGCGCAAGTAGAAGGACAGCCAGGTGTTGCGCGAATTGTGGGCTCGCTCCAAGTAGCTGGCGCCGTTGTCGAGGGCGGCGTAATAGGCGGAGCGGTTCTCCAGGTAGAACAGGCCCAGCGCCAGGCCGTCCTGGAAGGAGTAGCCGTGCTGGCCCAGCACCACGCGCGAGACCAGCCGGGCGATCTGGCCGGTGGCGATGTTGTACGGCCGGATCGAGGCGATCTCCTGGTGGGCGATCCCGGCGGCGACAACCGGGTGCGGGTCGGCCCCGGCCGCGCCCAACCAGCGCAACAGCGCCCCCAGGCGGGCCTCGATGACATCGGCCGGCGGGGCCTTGTAATTGCCCCAGTCCGAGCCGGCGAACTGATCCCCGATCAGCGCCGGTCCCGGCCGGAAGGCGCCCAGGTGGACGTCCGGAATCAGGCCTTTGGCGAAGATGGTGTGCAGTTCGCGGATGTCTTCGAGGGTCAGCGGGGCCGGATTCTGCTCGCGGGCCAATCCCCAGCGCATGCCTTGGCGGGCGTTGTGGACCTCGGTGACGACCCGCTGCGGGGCGTCGATGTCGCGGCCGGCCCAGATCGCCTCGATCTGGGGTCGGCTCAGGGAGATGTCGGACAGGCCGGCCGAGGCCACGGCCATGTTGACCTCGGAGTTCAGGCGCAGCTCGGCGGCTTGTCCATCGGTCAGGCGGGCGGCGTCGATGCGGCCGCGGGCGCGCTCGATCAGGCTGATCGAAGCCAGCAGTTTCGGAGTCAGGGAGAAAAGCGGGTCGAACATGCTTCCAGGCTAGAACCGGCGCCCCCGCCAGGCATAGGGCCAGTTTCACCAAGACTCCCCGCCGGGCGACCAGCCGGGCCAAATCGGGCCCGGCCGGGGGGCTAATCGGGGAAGGAATGGGCCTCGTCCGGGTACGAGCCCTGGCGGACGGCATCGGCGTAGGCGGAAGCGGCATCCCGCAAGGCGGCGCCGACCTGGCCGAAGCGTTTGACGAAACTGGGCGCCCAGTCGGCCAGCCCGGCCATGTCGGTCCAGACCAGCACCTGGCCGTCGGTGGCGCCGCCGGCGCCGATCCCGATCGTGGGGATGCCGAGCGCCGCCGTCACCCGCCCGGCCAACCGGGTCGGCATCAACTCCAGGACCACGGCGAAGGCCCCGGCCGCCTCGACGGCCAAGGCGTCCTCGATGAGGCGTTCGGCCGAGGCCCGGTCGCGGCCCTGGACGCGGTTGCCGCCCAGGGCGTTGACCGATTGCGGGGTGAAGCCCAGGTGCGCCATGACCGGTATGCCCGCGCCCGAGGTCAGCGCGATGTGGGCCGCGACGCGGCGCCCGCCCTCCAGTTTGACGGCCTGGGCGCCCGCCTTCATCAGCGCCGCGGCCGAGTCGAAGCACCGCTCCGGGGAGGCCTCGTAAGACCCGAACGGGAGGTCGGCCACCACCAGCGCCCGGCGGGCGCCGGCCGCCACCGCGCGGGTCGCCCGCAGGCAGTCGTCGAGCGAGACCGGCAGGGTGTCGGCGTGGCCGAGCACGGCGTTGCCCATCGAATCCCCGACCAGCAGCAAGTCGATCCCGGCGGCGTCGAAAATGGCCGCCGTGGGCTGGTCGTAGGCCGTCAGCATGGTTATCTTGTGGCCGTCGCGCTTGGCCTCGGCCAGATGCGGAATCCTGATCTTCTTGACTTCCTCAAGCCCTGGCACTAGCTCAACCTTTCCCGATGTGAGTCCAAGGGCCGGCCGGTCAGCCCACCCGGCACAGCGTCAAACCGTCGTGCTCTGGCGCCGCCGGGCCGACCCGGTTGCCGGCCAGGTCGCTGACGTGGGCCGCCTGGTCGGCCAGGACAAGCACCGCGTCCAGATCGCCGGCCCGCCCACCGCCCGGCGCCGCCCGCCCCAAGGCCAGGCCGAAACGCTGGCCGCGGGCCGCGAAGACGGCCATCGGCCGGGTGTCCTGGTCGGTCACCTCCAACTCGACCTTGCCCTTGTGCAGCACCGCCGCCGCGTTCACGGGCAGATTCGCCAGGCCGGTCCCGGTGGTCCCGACCACCAAGTGCCGGCCGCCGAGGCCGTCCCGGTCGAGCGTCCGGGCCAAGTCGGTCAGCGCCTCGTCGGCCAGGCGGCGCAAGTCGTCGTCCGCCGCGGGCGAGTCCGGCCCGATCCCGGTCAGCATCAACTCGGGGAAGACGATCACCGCCGCCCCCAACTGGTCCGCCTGGCGGGCGTACTGGAGAATCGCGGCCTGGTTGGCGCCGACCGCGCCCGGTTCGGGCCTGGCTTTGACCAGAGCGACTGTTGCTGTCACCAGATCAGCCTAACCTTTCGCGCCCGCCGGTAACGTCCCCGACACACGCCCGTGACATCCTGGAGCGGCTCAATCCCGGTCACACGCATAGAAGGAGCCTGAATGGACCGCCAGCAAGAATACGTCCTCAGAGCCATGGAAGAACGCGACATCCACTTCATCCGCCTCTGGTTCACCGACGTGCTGGGAATCCTCAAATCGGTGGCCATCGCGCCGGCCGAGTTGGAAGGCGCCTTCGCCGAGGGGATCGGCTTCGACGGTTCCGCCATCGAGGGTTTCACCCGCATTTACGAGGCCGACATGGTCGCCATGCCGGACCCGACCACCTTCCAGCTATTGCCCTGGCACGGCGAGCGGCACGGCACGGCGCGCATGTTCTGCGACGTCTTGACGCCCGATGGCGATCCCTCGCCGGCCGATCCCCGTTACGTCCTGAAACGGGCGCTGAAGCGCGCCTCGGACATGGGTTTCAGTTTTTACACCCATCCCGAGATCGAGTATTACCTGTTCAAGTCCGGCACCGGGCGCTCGACCAACCCGCTGGTGCCGCTCGACTCGGCCGGGTACTTCGACCACACCGCGCGGGGCACCACCAACGACTTCAGGCGCATCGCCATCGAGATGCTGGAGTCGATGGGCATCTCGGTCGAGTTCTCCCACCACGAGGCCGGCCCCGGCCAGAACGAGATCGACCTGCGCTACGCCGACGCGCTGACCATGGCCGACAACATCATGACCTTCCGCTCGGTGGTCAAGGAGGCGGCCCTGGCCGAGGGCGTCTTCGCCTCCTTCATGCCCAAGCCGATGGCGCACCACCCGGGCAGCGGCATGCACACCCACTTCTCCTTGTTCGAGGGCGACCGCAACGCCTTCTTCGACGCCGACGCCGAATACGAGCTTTCCAAGACGGCCCGCAATTTCATGGCCGGAGTCCTGCACTACTCGCGCGAGATCTGCCTGATCACCAACCAGTTCGTCAACTCCTACAAGCGGCTCTGGGGCGGCGCCGAGGCGCCCAACTACGTCTGCTGGGGCCACAACAACCGCTCGGCCCTGCTGCGCGTCCCGATGTACAAGCCGGGCAAGCCGCAAACCGCGCGGGTCGAGTTCCGCGGCATCGACTCGGCCGTCAACCCCTACCTGGCCTTCGCCTGCATCCTGACGGCCGGGCTGCGGGGAATCGAGGACGACCTGCCGTTGCCAGCCGAGGCCGAGGACGACGTCTGGGCTTTGACCGATGCCGAGCGGCGGGCTTTGGGCATTCAGCCGCTGCCGCGCTCGCTGGACGAGGCGGTCCGCATCATGTCCGAATCCGAACTGGCCGCCGAAACCCTTGGCGAGCACGTCTTCGAATTCGTCCTGCGCAACAAACGCCAAGAGTGGAACGAATACCGGGCGCAGGTCACGGTCTACGAGCTCGAACGCTTCCTGCCCATCTTGTGATGCCGGGTCCAGTGCGGCCGGACCCGCCGGGCGCCGGCGGGCGGATCCGGTCCGCCGCCGGTGACCTGGTCCGGGCGGGCTTGGCGGACGCGACCCGCGCCGCCGGGCTGCTGGCCGAGTTGGGCCGGGCCGGCCTGGACCTCCCCCCGGCCGCGCTGGTCGGCGCTGCTGACCCGGACTTGGCGTTGTTGACGCTGGCCCGCGTGGCGGCCGCCCCGGCCGGGGCGGAGGGGCTGGCGCAGTTGTGGCCGGACGGCCGCGCCCTGGCCAAACTGCTGGCGGTGGCCGGGGGCTCGGCGGCCTTGGGCGACCACCTGGTCCGCCACCCGGAGGACTTGGCGGTATTCGCCCAGCCCGACCGGTTGGCGGTGCCCGATGCCGCGCCGGGGCCCGTGACCGGCCCGGAGCCGACTGAGCGGCAGTCGGCCTGGCGGGCGGCCATGCTGGCGGCGGTCGGGGCGGACCCGGCGGCGGACCTGCCGGTGGCCGCCTCGCCGGCGCCCGAGCCCCTGCGGCTGGCCTACCGCCGGGCCTTGCTGGGGGTGGCCGCCGAGGACCTCGCCTGCGTCCAGCCGACCCAGCTCTTCCCGCAAGTCGGCAGCGAGTTGGCGGACCTGGCCACGGCCGCGCTGGAGGCCGCCTTGGCGGTCGCCCGGGCCGCCACGCCGGGCCACGAGCAGGCCCGCCTGGCCGTCATCGCGATGGGCAAGACGGGCGGGCGCGAACTCAACTACGTGTCCGATGTCGACGTCATCTACGTCGCCGAGCCGTCCGGCGGCGCTGTCGGGGAGTCGACCGCCTTGGCCGTCGCGTCGCAACTGGCCGTCGCCCTCCAGCGGATCACTTTCGGGCCGGCCAAGGAGCCGGTCATCTGGCAGGTCGACCCGAACCTGCGGCCCGAGGGCAAGAACGGGCCGCTGGTCCGCACCCTCAGCTCGCATCTGGCCTACTACCGCAAATGGGCCAAGACCTGGGAGTTCCAAGCCTTGCTGAAGGCCCGCCCGGCGGCCGGCGACCGCTCGCTCGGGCTCGACTACCACCAGGCGACCCGGCGGTTCGTCTGGAACGCGGTCGAATCGGCCAACTTCGTCGAGGACGCCCAGGCCATGCGGCGGCGGGTCGAGCGGCATGTGCCCCCGGCCGAGGCAGCCCGGCAGATCAAGCTCGGGCCGGGCGGCCTGAGGGACGTCGAGTTCACCGTCCAACTGCTGCAACTGGTCCACGGCCGGGCCGACCAGTCGATCCGCTCGGCCACCACCCTGACGGCGCTGGACGCCCTGCGCGACGGCGGCTACGTCGGCCGGGCGGCGGCCGCCCGCCTGGCCGACTGCTACCGCCTGCTGCGGGTCTTGGAGCACCGGGTTCAGCTTCAACGCTTGAAGCGGACCCATCTGATGCCGGCAGCCCCGGCCGACCTGCGCCGCCTGGCCCGCTCGGCCGGGCTCGGCGCGGCCACCGGCGAGGACTTGGAGAAGACCTGGCTGGCGACCCGCCGAGAGGTCCGCTCGCTGCACGAGGACTTGTACTACCGGCCGCTGCTGCCGGCCACGGCCCGGCTCTCGGCCGGGGAGGCGACGTTGGCGCCCGATGCCGCCCGGTCGCGCCTGGCCGCCCTCGGCTACCGCCACCCGGACGGCGCGATGCGCCACATCGCCGCCCTGACCAGCGGCGTCACCCGGCAAAGCGCCATCCAGCGCCAACTCCTGCCGGTCATGCTGGGTTGGTTCGCGGACGGGGCCGACCCGGACGCCGGGCTGTTGTCCTTCCGCCGGCTGTCAGAGGCTTTGGGCTCGACCGACTGGTATTTGCGGCTGCTGCGCGATTCGGCCGGCGCCGCCGAGCGGCTGTCCCACGCCCTGGCGGCTTCGCGGTACGTGGCCGACCACCTGGCCCGCGCGCCCGAATCGGTCCGCTGGCTCGGCTCGGACGCCGATCTGGCGCCTCGCTCGGCGGCCCAGCTGCGGTCCGAACTGGCGTCCGTGGTCGAGCGGCGGGACTCGCCCGAGGCGGCGGCGATGGCGGTGCGCGGGCTCAGGCGGCGCGAGTTGACCCGCCTGGCGACCGGGATGGCGCTGCGCCGGCTGGAGGACGGCGCCGCCCGCTTCGCCGTCTCGTCGGTCGCCGGGGTGGCCCTGGAGACGGCCCTGGAATTGGCCGTCGCGGCGGTGGCGGACGAGGACGGCGCCCGGCTGACCGATTTGGCGGTCATCGCCATGGGCTCGCTGGGCGGCCGGGAGATGGCGATCGGCTCGGACGTCGACGTGCTGTTCGTCCACCAGCCCCGGCCGGGGGCGGACGAGGCGGGCGCCCAAAGCCAGGCCGAGGCGATGGCGGCGCGGCTGCGGTCGCTGCTCGGCGGCATCGGGCAAGAGCCGGCCTTGCGGATCGACGCCGACCTGCGGCCGGAGGGGCGCTCGGGGCGGCTGGCGCGTTCGCTGGCGGCCTACCGCGAATACTACGGGCGCTGGGCGCTGGCCTGGGAGCGCCAAGCCCTGCTGCGGGCGCGGCCGGTGGCCGGGGACAGGGCCGTGGCCGAGGCCTTCATGGCCTTGGTCGACCCGGTCCGGTACCGGCCCGGCGGGCTCGGGGAGGCTGAGCTGAAGGACTTGCGCCTGCTCAAGGCGCGCGTCGAGGCCGAGCGCCTGCCTCGCGGGGTCGAGCCGTCGCGGCACGTCAAACTGGGGCCTGGGGGCCTGCTGGACGTGCAGTGGGCGGCCCAGCTAGTCCAACTGCGCCAGGCCGGCGAGCGGCCCGAACTGCGGGTCACCGGCACGGTCGAGGCGCTGGAGGCGGCCGTCGCGGCGGACCTGATGGAGGCGGGCGACGCGCAGACCTTGATCGCGTCGTGGCTGCAGGCCATGTCGATCCGCAACGCCAACGTCTTGTGGTCCGGGCGGGTCGGCCCGACCAGCGATGTGATCGGGTCCGACCCGCGCCAACTGCGGGGCGTGGCCGGCCTGCTCGGCTATGAGCGCGGCGCCGGTTCGCGCCTGACCGAGGACCGGGCGCGGTTGGCCCGCCGCGCCCGGCAGGTCTTCGACCGCTTGTTCTACGCCTGACCCGGCTTCTCGGCGGGCCGGGCGGGCGTCATTCTTTGACGGCGGCCGGCTCTTCCTCCAAGAACGAGAGCTTGATGGGGGAGAACCCGCACAAAAGCTTGATCCCGCCGAAGATCAGCACCGCGAACAGCGCCCCGACCACTATCACCGCGCCGGACCACTGCACCGGCTTTGCCTCCGCGAAAGCGGCCGCCACCAGGTAGTAGAGGAATCCGTAATTGTTGAACGCCCAGGGCAGCGGCGCCATGAGGGCGCCGTAGACGAACACTCCCACGCAGACGCCCAAGCCAACCGCCGCCCACTGGTGCAGGTGCAATTGGTTGAGCAAGAACCCGATCAACTGGTTGCCCGCCCAGGCGTACCAGACGGCCACCAGGCCGCCGAGGGCGATTTGGGCCAGGCCCCGCAGGGAGGACTCCTTGCCGATGATGAACAGCAGGACCACGAAGAAGCCCGGCCACACCATCGGCAGCGGGCCGTTTTCTGCGGCGAACCCGGTGGCCAGGCCCAGGACGAGGACAATCGGTATGCCGATGCAGAGCACCAAGGCGATCTTGACGATTGTGGTCTTATTCATTTCGATTCCTTTCATTGTGCGCCCGCGCCAAAGGCCGCCCAGGGCCGGACCCGGCTTTGGGTTCCAGCCGCCGAGGCGGTCTGGCCAAACGCGGCCAGTGTGGAAGCACGACCGTTCTCACGTTCGCGCGAAGCGGGCGCTTAGTTCCGCGGGGCCCCGATTCGCATCGCCGCCGACCCCGCAATCGCGGTCGCCGGAGATCACGGCCCTTTCATCTTTGTCGATGGCGAAATCAAGCCCCGCCTGGTTGACTCCGCGCGCCCGAGGGATCCCGGGTCTGGCGATCGCCCCGGAAAGCCGTCGGCAACGCGGATCTGTGAACCATTTCTCATCCCCCGCACCCGGCCGGTTGAAACCGACTCCGGCGCCACTTGCGGCCGTGAAGCCCCGTTTGTTGGCGAGCGCCAAGGCTTTGCTCAGACTGGTCATAAGTGCCTCGGCCGTCACAAGGCCCGCGACCAAAGCCGGTGGGACCAGTCCACACCGGCATCGATGGCGGCGGACGGCAGAACTCGCTTCCTCTCGGTTTTTTCAGGGGCCAACACATCGAGTGTGCCAGTCGGGCGGTCGGTTGGCGAGGGACCATCCTCCGGACTGATCGAATTCCTGGGCGGTGCGGCGCCGCCAGGGCGGCATCGTCGGGGAGCGGACGCCGCCCTTGGGCCACCGCCAGGGCCGCCAAGGCGATCCAAAGGGCTGTCTTGAATCCGGCCGCAAGCCCGAGCAGACCGATCGCCGTGGTGTGCGCGGCCGCGCCAAGGCCGCCGACCCCGGCGGCCGCCAACGGGTAGAGCGGGGCCTAGACACCCCGGCGACCGACGCTCCGGGACGCTCGACAGGTGCCTGCCCCCGCGAACCGGGGGACGGTCCTTTCGTAAACCGGGGGACGGTCCTTTCGTCTCAGACTCGGGGACACTCCTTCGCGCGCCCGGCCGGGTCGGCGGGTCACCGTCTCGAAGCCCCGCACTGCCTCGCGGCTTGCTGGCCAGCACGTCAGGCGGTTCGGCGGTTGGACCTCGCGCGGTCTGATGAGGTAAGGTCATAGCTCGCGTGTGGAGCCTCAAAAGGGTGGCCACACCACGCGGATGTGGCTCAGTTGGTAGAGCATCACCTTGCCAAGGTGAGGGTCGCGGGTTCGAATCCCGTCATCCGCTCGATTCCCGCCTCGGTGGAGTGGCCGAGAGGCGAGGCAGCGGCCTGCAAAGCCGTATACGCGGGTTCGAATCCCGTCTCCACCTCGCCGAGGGGGTATTCGGGCCGTTGGCGCAGGGGTAGCGCGCTTCCTTGACACGGAAGAGGTCACAAGTTCAAATCTTGTACGGCCCACAACGAATGAGCAGGTCAGGACGTAGATTGGCCAACCGGTCGGCGCGCCGGACGGCCTGCGTGCAGCAAACGTGTATCAGAGCCGCCCGAACGCTCCCGCCAAAGACTGCGATATCGCCCGCGTCGTCGGGCCGGGGCGAGAGTCTCTTCCGACTCTGACGCGCGCCTCTCAACTTGCGTTTAAACCTTGGGCGCTTGGTTGAGGATGAGTTCGGTGGCTTGGGTTGAGAGTTGGCGCATCTCGGTGATGATGGCGCGTAGGCGCCGGTCGTTGTCGATCCAGTTCTGGTAG
>JAIROU010000214.1 GCA_031257375.1 Bifidobacteriaceae bacterium | reverse complement strand
CTCACACTGCCACGATAGCGGCTGCTGCCGACTGCTTCCTACGCGACACGCCGGTCAATTCAGACATGTTTCCCCACCTCCCGACACAGAAACAAGGCCCGCACCCGATGAAAGTCGGGATCTGACGCCGTACTACCAAGAACAGCTGGGGCGCCTCTCGGCCCACGAGCGCAAGGCCGTCCTGGGGCTGATTCAAGCCCCGGGGGCCGTGACCGTCCGCGATCTGGCCGAGGCCACAGGCATAGATCAAAAGTCGCTGGCCAAGACGCTTCGCCGTCTGGAGCCGACCTGGGTCAACCGGCGCGACGGGTTGTTGACCCGGCACACCGACCGCCGCAAGACCTATTACGAACTGGCGGAGCCGCTGACCCGCGTCGCCATTGAGATCAAAGCCAACCGCGGCGAGCCGCTGCGAACCGTGGTGGACTTCCTCACGGCCTGGTACTCGCGCATGGAGTTGCGGGACAGACTGGGGCTGCAGCCCGATGACGCTGCCAAGCCCAATTCTGCCGAGGCCCTGACCGGCGGGGCGGGCGTGCTCGATGAGACGCTTCGGTTGGCGCTGGCGGAAGCCGAGACGCCCGGCAAGGTGGTGCTGGAGCACTTGGTGAGGGGCTTCGCTCCCCAGATATGCGTGATTGGTGCTCCGCCACTTGCTGGAAGGTCGGATGCGCTGGTCTCGCAGTGCGCCCAGATCGACGCGGCGCTGTCTGGGCTGCAACACACCGGCACGGCAGATGGCGTGTTGGCGTTGCCGGGGGCGATCTCGGCCCTGTTGGAGTCCCGCTTGGAGGAAGACAGTCCTGGCATCCTGCGCCTCGAGCTCGCGATGCTCGCGGCGCACGCCGGGGGGGACGACTGCTGGATAGACCGCGCCCTCGACGCGGCGGCGGGCGTCCGGGACCATGAGGCCCGCCTCGCCCGGGTGCTGATCGGTTGCGTGCGGCTTGGCCTGTGGCAGTACGAGGCCGGGCTGGCGAGCCTGGAGCACGCGGATGCTGCGGGCCCGCTGACAATCAAGGAATTAGGCGCCGTTGGGGCGGCCCTCGACTGTATGCCGCCGGATGTCTACTTGCGGGCGTTGCGCTGGTGCGCGGAACGAACCCTGCCGATGGAACTGATTTGGCTGATCGCACAGTTCGCAGTCAACAGCAGCCGGAGGCTAATGGCTCAAGCAGTTCACAGCGGCAGCGCCCGCCCAACCGTCGGACCGTGTTATTCGAAACGCCCGGGGCTAACCGAAGACACCGTCTACCACCCGCCCGATCAGTCGGTTCTCGCCCGTATGGCCGATGATGTGGTCCAGGTGGCGGCCAGAACGGACGGAGTCGCAGACCTAGAACCGCTTGTGATCCGCTGTTGGCTGGGTGTTCTCCTGGCCAACATGGACCAGGACGAAGCCGCAGTAATCCTGCTGGAGACCACTGTGGCAGCGTTCGAGGGGACCCAGTGGACGGGTTCCGATCTGCATATTTCCAGCCGGGGCCTCTTTGGTTTGGCGTTAGCAAAGCTGGGTCGCATAACTGAGGCCCGGGCGCAGGTCAGGGCGCTGGAGGCGGCAGAACGTGAGTGGGACCCATGCTGTCCCCTAACCGCTCAGCTGCGGAAAATGGTGGAGGGCTTCGAGAAGGCTCGGGCTGCGCCGTTTGCCTGACACCGTTGTCCCCGGCCAACCCGGGGCGGAACGGCCACAATCGGAGCCGGGGATTGGGCTTGGTGCCGTTGAACACCGGCGTCGAGGGCGTTTGAGGACGATGCCGCGTGGTGCCGACGCCGGCGCCGGGTGACGCCGATGCCGCCGGGTCCGGTCGCGGCATCGGGTCACGTCGGCCTGGGGCCGCGGGGTCAGCCGGTGGCGACGGCCTCCAGCCAGGCCGGGCCGGAGCCCAGGTTGACCGTCTCGCTGGCCCCGGCCGTGAGCCCCCCGCCATCGCTGGCGCCGAAATGGGCGAACTCCCTCTTGACCGTCAGCGTGCCGGTGGCGGTGGCGGCGCCGAAGGCGCCTGAGAGGTGTTGCGCCGGTCGTCAATCGGGCTGATCATCGTGTCGATCCACCCCGGCCGGGCGCGGGGAGGGCCGGCTCGAATTGTATGCGCCGAGCAGACCCGCCACCATTTCGGGTCATTAGGCTGTTGGGACATCATCAGTGTCGAGGAGAGGTTTTAGACATGGAACCGACGCAACAGTACGGTCCGGCAGCCTGCTACAAGTGCCAAAAGCCGACCGCCAACCGATACACCTACTTCTACTCGCCGCCTAACGGAGGGGGGGACGGGTCGTTTGTCCGGGTGGTGGTGCCGGCCTGCACGATGTGCTTGACTCGGACGAAGCAGTTGGTGATCGCCATTGTAGGCGCGTACTTCGGGTTGATGGTCGTCTTGGTTGCCGTGAGCATGCCAGGCGCCACGCCGGACGGCGAATCAATCAGCTACGGCCCCTTGATTGCCCCTGCGGTGCTGGCCGCGGGGTTCTTGGTGTGGGTGGGGCGCATGTTCGCCCGGGCCAGGTCTGACCTTCCCGTCTCAGCCGAAACTGCGGCGAAGAAGCTGATCAAGAAGGCGTCGCGGGTCACACCCGGCGACTATCGCACGCCTTCCGAATACGCCTTGTGGGAGCAAGCCGGGCGAGCCGAGGCAGCCCAGCGGGCGGCCGCCTCGGCACAGGAGCGGGCCAGGCGCCGCGCCGAAATCGAAGCCAGGCGGTCGGAGCGGCGCCGCGTCGGAGGGGAGCAGGCCCGGCGCGACGCCGAAATCGAAGCCAGGCGGTCGGAGCAGCGCCGCGTCGAAGAGGAGCAGCGCCGCGTCGAAGAGGAGCGAGGCAAGAAGGTCGCCGAAGAAATCCTTCGGGGCAAGCATCCGATCGAGTCGGGGGTTAAGGAATTGATTCGGCTGTACGGGGCTTCGGGAGGGCGGGGCTTCTTGGTCGACACATCACGAGCGAAGCCGGTGGAGGAAGTCGGCGCCGCGTTGGACAAGCGGGGCGGGTTCGACATGATGCTCGCAGCCCACAGGCAGTTCGCCCGGAGATACCCGGTGCTCGGCATGGCCCGCAACCTGGAAATGGTCTGGGACGGGATCGGCGGCTGGCGAGGCTGAGCATTGCCGTCGGGTCGCCAGTCCGGGCGGAGATAGGATCGCAGACTCGACGGGCCGGGATCGGCGAGTCTGCGATTCTGTCTCTTTTTCGGGGTCTTGGTTCGCCGAGGCGATTCTATCTCCCCGCCCGAACCAGAAATCGCTCTGACCTGCTGTTACGGAAAACACTCGGAGATAGAATCGCAGAATCGATGCGGGACGGGCCCCGAGTTGATGCCGCTGGCCGCACAAAGCGGCGGAGTCAACGCCGCGATGGCGCCGCGAGCCGCACAGAACAGCGGAGTCAATCGGGACGGGCGCTGAGATGGCGGCAAAAGGGGTCGGCTCGGGTAGCGTTGATAGGCGTGACCCCAGACGAGATCATGGCGCGCGTCGAAGCCGCGGCCGACGCCCCCCTAGCCGAACAGGCCGCCGTCTACGAGGCCGCGCTGGGCGACCTCGAAGCCCTGTTGGCCAAGGCCGGAGCGACATGAGCGGCCGCTTCGGCGGCGCCGATCCGGGCGTCCGCCGCCACCCCCGGCCGGGCGGCCGGGCGGCGCGACAGAAGGCGGCTGAGCGGTGAAGCGCGTGCTGATCATGGCCCACATGGCCGAACATGACGCCGAGTCGGCTCAGGCGGTGGCCGTGAAGCGGTTCGAACAGGCCGGCTGGCAGACCGCGGCGCCCTCAGAGCATGACAAAGACAAACCGGTCGACCTGGTGGTGGTGCTGGGCGGCGACGGCACCTTGCTGAGAGCCGCCGAACTGGTCCGCGACCAGGGCACGCCGCTGCTCGGAGTCAACTTGGGTCATCTGGGGTTCCTGGCCGAATGCGAGGCCGCCGAACTCCCGCAGGCGATCGACAAAGTGGTGGCCGGGGATTACCGGGTCGAGCCCAGGGCGACCCTCGACGTCACGGTCACCCAGCCTTACGGCGAGATCTGGCGGGGCTGGGCGCTGAACGAGGTCACCCTCCAAAAGGTCCTGCCGCAGCGGATGATCGAGGTCATTTTGTCGGTCGACGGGCGCGACTTGAGCGCCTTCGGCTGCGACGGCCTGGTGGTGTCGACCGCCACCGGTTCGACCGGCCACGCCTTCTCCGGCGGCGGCCCGGTGGTCTGGCCCGAGTTGGAGGCGCTGCTGGTGGTGCCGCTGGCGGCGCACGCCCTGTTCAACCGGCCGTTGCTGGTGACGCCGCACTCGCGGGTGACGGTCGAGGTCTCCAGAATCTCCCGGTCCGGCGCCCTGGCCAGCTGCGACGGCCGGCGCACCGCCCCGCTGGAGGTGGGCGGGCGGATGGAGGCGACGGCCGGGCGCCGGCCGGTCAACCTGGTCCGCCTGGGCGGCGAGCCCTTCGCCGAGCGCCTGGTCCGCAAGTTCAACCTGCCGGTCCGCAGTTGGCGCGAGCGGTCCGGCCGAGAAGGCCCCTGATGTTGCGCGAACTGCGGCTGTCCGGCTTCGGGGTGATCGAGCGGGCCGATTTGACGCTGCCGGGGGGCATGACGGTCATCACCGGCGAGACCGGCGCCGGCAAGACCATGCTGCTGTCCGCGCTCGGCCTGCTGACCGGCACGCGGGCCGATTCGGGGCTGGTGCGCGGCCAGGCGGCGCAGGTCTCGGCCGTCTTCGAGCTCCCGGCCGCCCACCCGGTGGCGCGGGCCGCCGAGGAGGCCGGCGCGACCGTCGAGGACGGCGAGTTGATCGCCGCCCGCCGGGTCGGCGCCGCCGGCCGGTCGCGCGCCCACCTCGGCGGCGTCCCAGTCCCGACGTCGGTCTTGGCCGCCACGATTGGGCAGTTGGTGGCCGTCCACGGCCAGGCCGACCAGTTGCGCCTGCGCTCGGCCGCCCAGCAGCGGGAGCTCTTGGACAGTTTCGCCGGGCTCGACTTGGCCAAGTACCAGGAGTTGCACGATGCCGCCGTCGCGGCCGGGCAGCGGCTCGAACGTTTGGAGGACCAAGACCGCCAGTCCGCCTTCGAGGCCGAGTCTCTGGCCAGGGCGATCCGGGAGATCGACGCCGTCGCGCCGAGGGCGGGCGAGGAATCGACCCTGACCGCCCAGCTTGAGCGGCTGGCCCAGGCCGAAGACCTGCGCCAGGGGGCGGAGGCGTCGCTGGCGGCTTTGAACGGCGACGAGGACAGCCCCCACAGCGGCGCCACAGCGCTGCTGGAATCGGCCCGGCGGGCGCTCGGGGCGGCGGCCGGGCGCGACCCGGACCTGGCCCCGCTGGCCGAGCGGGCCGGGGAGTTGGCCTATCTGGCCTCGGACCTGGCCGCCGAGGTCGCTGACTACCGGCTCGGGCTGGAGGCCGACCCGGCCGCGATGGCGGCCCTGCAGGAACGGCGGGCGGCCCTGAACGGATTGCTGCGCAAATACGGCGCCACCGCCGCTGAAGTGGCGGCCTTCGCCGATCAGGCCCGGCAGCGCCTGGCCGAACTCGACCTCAGCCCGGAGAGGCGCCGCGCCTTGACACAGGAGGCGGCGCGCCTGGCGGCGGACCGCGACCGGGCGGCCGCCGAGTTGACCAAACGCCGCCGGGCCGCCGCCGGGCGGCTGGCCGAGGCGGTCGGGGCCGAGTTGGCCGGGCTGGGGATGCGGTCGGCCCGCTTCGAGGTCGAGATTGGCCCCCTGGCCGAACCGACCCGGCTGGGCCGGGACGCGATCGAGTTCCGCTTCAGCGCCCACGGCGAGGGCGCGACCCGGCCGCTGGCCAAGGGCGCCTCCGGCGGCGAACTGTCGCGGCTGATGCTGGCCCTGGAAGTGGCCGCGCTGGGCGCGTCCGAAGCGGACCGGGACGGCTCGGAGTTGGGCCGGGGCGCCGGGCCGCCCGCCCAAGACGCCTTGACCTTGGTCTTCGACGAGGTCGACCAGGGCGTCGGCGGAGCCGCCGCCCTGTCTCTGGCCGAGCGGGCCGGGGAGTTGGCCTATCTGGCCTCGGA
>JAIROU010000212.1 GCA_031257375.1 Bifidobacteriaceae bacterium | reverse complement strand
GGCGCGCGGCGACCCGGCGTCGGACCGCCCCACCCCTTCCGGACGGGCGCCGAACTGTTGGCGCGGTGCGCCGAGACGGGTTTGCCGGTCAGCGGCGTGATGTTGGCCAACGAGGCGGCTCGGCGCACCCCGGAGCAGGTCAGGGCCGGGTTGGAGGCGATCTGGGAGGCGATGAGCCAGTGCGTCGAGCGCGGGGTCCGCGCCAGCGGCCAACTGCCCGGCGGCCTGTTCACGCCCCGGCGCGCCCCCGCCCTCTACCAGCGCCTGACCGGCCGAGCGGCGGCGCCCGCCCGGGTGAGCGAGATGGAGTGGCTGGACGTGTTCGCCTTTGCCGTGGCGGAGGAGAACGCCGCCGGGGGACGGGTGGTGACCGCCCCGACGAACGGCGCCGCCGGGGTGATCCCGGCGGTGCTGACCCATTTCATGCGCTTCGAACCGGGTGCCGACCTGGCGGCGGCGCGGCGGTTCCTGCTCTGCGCCGGCGCGATCGGCGCGCTGTTCAAGGAGAACGCCTCCATCTCCGGGGCCGAGGTCGGCTGCCAGGGCGAGATCGGCACGGCCTGCGCGATGGCGTCCGCCGCCCTGACCGAGGTCTTGGGCGGCACGCCGGGCCAGGTCGAGAACGCCGCCGAGATCGGGATGGAGCACAACCTGGGCCTGACCTGCGACCCGGTCGGTGGGCTGGTCCAGATCCCATGCGTCGAACGCAACGCGATGGCCGCCGTCAAGGCCGTTAACGCGGCCCGCATCGCCCTGCAGGGCGACGGCTCGCACCTGGTCAGCCTGGACGCGGTGATCAAGACGATGCGGGAGACCGGCCGCGACATGAACCAGAAGTACAAGGAGACCTCCCTGGGCGGCCTGGCGGTGAGCATCGCCGAGTGCTGAGCCGGCGGCCCGGTGAGCCGGTGGCCCGGTGAGCCAGTGAGCCAGTGAGCCGGTGAGCCGGTGAGCCGGCGGGACCATGGGGGCATAATGGACGCCGTGCCTGAACCCCTCTTCGACGCACTGGCCGGGCGCGGCCTGATTTCCCAGTCGACCGACCAAGAAGCCCTGAGAAGGCATTTCGAGGCCGGGCCGGTGACCTATTACTGCGGTTTCGACCCGTCCGCGCCGTCCCTGCACATCGGCAACCTGGTCCAGATCCTGACCCTCAGAAGGATCCAGCTGGCCGGGCACAATCCCCTGGCGCTGGTCGGCGGGGCGACCGGGCTGATCGGGGACCCCAAGATGACCGGCGAGCGGACGTTGAACGACCCGGAGACGGTGGTCGGCTGGGTTGACCGGATCCGCCGCCAGATCGAGCCGCTGCTGGATTTCGAGGGCGCGCACGCCGCCCGCATGGTGAACAACCTCGACTGGACCAGGGAGCTGGGCGCCATCGACCTGCTGCGCGGCGTGGGCAAGCACTTCCGCCTTTCGACCATGCTGGCCAAGGAGACGGTCGCCCGGCGCCTCGCCTCCGACCAGGGCATCTCCTTCACCGAGTTCTCCTACCAGGTGCTTCAGGCGCTAGATTTCCGCGAGCTCTACCGCCGCCACGGCTGCACCGTGCAGACCGGCGGCAACGACCAGTGGGGCAACCTGCTGAGCGGCGTCGAACTGATCCACAAGGCCGAGGCCAAGACCGTCCACGCCTTCACCACGCCGCTGGTGACCAAGGCGGACGGGACCAAGTTCGGCAAGACCGAGTCTGGCGCCGTCTGGCTCGACCCGGCCATGACCACGCCCTACGCCTTCTACCAGTTCTGGCTCGGCCAGGCCGACGCCGACGCGCCGGGCTATCTGAAGGTCTTCACCTTCCGCCCCGACGAGGAGGTCGCGGACCTGACGGCCGCCACCCTCGAGCGCCCCCAGGAGCGGGCCGCCCAGAGGGCTTTGGCCTGGGACGTGACGGCTTTGGTGCACGGGCGCCGGGCCGCTCAGGGGGCCGCCGATGCCGCCGCCGCGCTTTTCGGCGGCGGCTCGCTCGAGGCCCTGGACGCCGAGAGCCTGGCCCAGGCCGTGGCCGATCTGCCAACTGCCCTGGTGGGACGGGCGGAGGGTGACATGAGCGTGGTGGCCGCGCTGGCGGCATCGGGCGTCGAAAAGTCCAAGGGGTCCGCCCGCCGGACCCTCGCCTCCGGCGGCGTCTACCTGAACAACCGCAAGGTGGGCGACCCGGAGGCGGTCTTGACGCCGGCCGACTTCCTGCACGGCCGCTTCGCCCTGCTGCGCCGGGGCCGCAAAACCCTGGCCCTGGCCGAACTCTCCCCCTGACGTACCAGGCGCTGGTCCCCATGGTGGCGTTGCCGCTGGTGCTGGCGGCGTGCCTGTGGTTGGTGATCGGCGGCCAGACTTGGGGCGAGCGGCCTCCGATTTTGTCGTCGGCGCATCCCGGGTGAGCGCCGCCGCGCTCCGATCCGCCGTTGCCGACGAGCTCCGCCGTTCGGATTCGCCGTCGGCTCCGCTTTCCCTCGCGGCAGCGGGCCTCCCGTGATAGCTTTGGTATCGAGTGATAGCGCGCGATATCGAAAGGGTGGCATGAGCGACATCTTGGTCCGGAACGTCCCTGAGGAGGACGTGGCGCGCCTCGACAGGGCGGCCGAGCGGCTCGGCCTTTCGCGCGCGGACTACCTCAGGCAGCTGATCGCGGGCGCGCGGGAGCTACCGGCGCGGCGGGTGACCCTGGCGGACCTAGATCGGTTCGCGGCGGCGACGCCCGACCTCGGTGATCCGGACGTGATGCGCCAGGCCTGGTGATGACCGCGGCCGGGGAGTGGCTGATCGACAAGTCGGCGCTGGCCCGGCTTCACCTCAGCCCCGACAAGGCGGCCTGGACGGAGCGGATCGGCCGGGGGCTGGTCTCCATCTGCTCCCCGACTGTGCTGGAGGTTGGCTTCTCAGCCCGGTCGGTCAGCGGCTGGGCGGCCGCGGTGACCGATTTCCCGGTCGCGCTGATGCCCCTGCGCTACATCACTCCCGGCACGGAACGGCGGGCGCTGGAGGTCCAGGGCCTGCTGGCGGAGCGCGGCCAGCACCGGGCGGCCTCCATCCCGGACCTGCTGGTGGCGGCGGTGGCCGAACTCCACGGCCTGACCATCCTGCATCTCGACAAGGACTTCGATCTGATCTGCGCTGTGACGGGACAGCCCGCCGAGCGCATCCGGGCGCCTTGAGCCGGACGCCTCGGCGCCGCGTCGCGATGGCCGCACAGCCGCGATCAGACCGGTGCAGCGGGCCACGCCGTGCCCGGCCGCGAGGTCGGCCTGTTGTCCCACGACCTCGGCGTGCTCGGCGGTCGTCGCGGCATCCCCGATCTGCCCGATCCCGGCGCGCAGGTCGCGGGCGGCAAACGCCTCGACGCCATCAACCTCGCCGCATGACCGCGTGATTAACGAACACGGCCACTAGCCTGGCCGACGGTCGCGGCCTGGCGCCCCGCCGCGTTCGGCCCGCAGGCACCAGACCGCGAGTTGTGTGCGACTGGCGCAGCCAGTCTTCGCGAGGACGGCTGAGATGATGTTGCGGACAGTGCCGACAGACAAGAACACCCGCTCGGCGATCTCGTTGTTCATCAGCCCTTCGGCTACCAGCTCCACGATTTGCGCCTCGCGTTCCGTCAGCCCCTCCAGGCCGGCGCGCGGCCCGGGCGGTCGGCCCATCAAGCCGTCGATCCGCCCGACCACCTCGCTGCCGAAGACGGAGCCACCGGCCATGACGCTGCGCAAAGCGGGCGCGATGGCTGACACCCGCTGTTTCACCAGGTACCCTTTGGCGCCCATGCGCAACGCCGCCGAGATGTAGGAGTCATCGACAAACGTGGTCAGGAACACCACCCGAGCAGTTGGGTCGCGCCGGAGGATTTCGCGCCCGGCGTCGAGTCCGCCGTCGAGGCCCATTTGGATGTCGAGCAGGGCGATGTCGGGGCTGGTTCGCTCCCACAGGCGCACCGCCTCGGCCGCGCCGTCAGCGGTTCCGAGCACTTCGATGTCACCGGCCGCCCCCAGGATGGTCGCGAGCGAAGCGGTCACGAACGGATCGTCGTCGGCCAAGATGACCGCGACCCGGTCGCCGCTCACGCCGTCGCCCTGGTCCGCTCGGGGTCGGCCGCCGCCTGGCCGCCCGCCCGGCGCGGCACCGACACGAAGACTCTGAATCCCCGATCCCAAGACACCCTTGAGACGCCGCCGAGGGCGCGCGCCCGGTCCTCGATCGCCGCCAGCCCCAGGCCCCGGCCCGCGTCGGCGCTGGGGCCGGTCCCAGCATGAGCCCCCGCCCGCGCCGGGCCTGGCGCCGGGCCTGGTGGCACACGCGGTGATGCGGCGGAGGCCGTGGAGCCGTCATCGTGCATCGTTAGCTGGTGGAAGCCGGGCCGGTCGGCGACGGCGATCCGCGTCGTTCGCGCGTCAGAGTGCCGCAGGGTGTTGGCGACGGCCTCACGGGCGATGGCGATGAACGCCCGCGTCACTTCCGGCGGCAGCGGACCGGCTTGGTAGTCGACCGTGACCCGCAAACCGGTGCCATCCCCCAAGGAGGCCAAATGCGCCTCCAAGTCCAGGGCCTCGGCCGCCAAGTCGTGGACGCTCTGGCGGATCGTGTCCATGGCCGTGTCCAGGGTGGCGGCGAGCGGCGCCAGGCGCCCGGCCAAGGCCGGGTCGGCGGCGGCCAGGGCTTCGGCCTGCAGCACGGCCCGGACCAGCAGGTGCCCGGCGTTGTCGTGAATCTCGCGCGCGATCCGCGAACGCTCGTCGGCGGTGGCCAGCCGCACTTCCAACTCGGCCCGGTGGGCCAAGTCCGCGTTCAGCTCGCGCAGCCGTTGCGACGCCGCGCTCAGCTGGTCGCGCCGGTCGCGATATGACTCGACCAACGCCTGGGAGCGGGCCGTTCGCCAAGCCAGCATTCCGACGATGCCGCCGAACAGCGCCACCTCCGCCAGCGATCCGCTCGGCGCCCGCCCCAGGCAGCCGACCAGCGCCACCGCCGCCGCCGCGGACCAAGCCCAG
>JAIROU010000210.1 GCA_031257375.1 Bifidobacteriaceae bacterium | reverse complement strand
CTTGACCGCCGCCGTCCCCGCCGCCAGGGCCAAGGCCGGGTCCGGCCCGGACTGTTCTGGGCTTGCCGCCACCGCCCTGACCAGGGTCTCGACCTCGGCCGCCAATTCCTCTCGGCGGTCTTCCAGTTGCTCAGCCTGGCGGTCGCGGGCGGTCACCATCCCGCGAAGGCCGGGCGCGTCCCGCAGATCGGATTCCGGCCCGGACCCGGCGTTCCAGGTGAACAGCCACCCGGCCAGCACTGACACCAATCCGACCGAGAGCACCTGCCGGACCGGCGAGACACTGCGGGCGGGAGCGGAGGCGGCGGCGGGCGGCCCGTCTTTGGCGGCGCCGGCGGCATCGGCGGGGGCGGGCGGCCCGTCTGCCGCGGCGGCGGCGGCATCGGCGGGGGCGGGCGTGCGGCGATGCGGCTCCCGGCGGCGCGGCTCCATGATGCTCGATTGCCCTTCCAGCGGTCGGTTTGAGTACCCTGTAACAAGATATCCGCTACCCCGTCCGGCTCGTCCGCCTTCGGCGGCCTGGGCCGCGCCGGGCCACTACGCCGAGGGAGAAACAAGGTGCCCGAATCAAGGTCGCGCCGCAAGAAGAAGCGGACTTACATAGCCCCGCCGGTTTCCAAGGCGCCACGCCCTTCGCCGTCCTGGTGGGCGCCGGTGATGGTGGCCGTGATGCTGCTCGGCCTGGTCTGGGTGGTGGTCTACTACCTGTCCGAGTCGCGGTTCCCGATCAACGCGATCGGGAACTGGAACCTGGCGGTCGGCTTCGGGCTGATCCTGGGCGGCTTCGGAATGACCGCCGGCTGGCGCTGAACCGGCACCCCGCGCCGTCGAAACCACACGCCTGTAATTCGTCCCCAGACTGGGGATAGGACTGGGGATAAGCGACCCGTCCACGCTGTCGTGAGACTCGGCAGTTATCCCCCACCTGGGGATTGGTCCCCGCCGGGCGGTGGTCAAGCGTTGGCCAGGAGTCGTGTGATGGTCAAGAACTGCGGGGTCTGGTCAGACGGTCAGGGCCGTGGCGGTGCTCTGGGCGGCGACGTTTCGGGCCAGGCGCTGATCAGCGGTCAGCAGCGCAAGGCCGGTGGCCTCGGCCAAGGCCACGTAGGTGGCGTCATATGGCGAGAATGAACGGCGCAAAGCCCACGCGCGGCTGGCCGTCGCGAATGGCTCCCAGCACCGCAACGGGTAGGCGAGCAGAAGGTCTGCGGCCGCCGCCGCACGGGCGGGCGCGACCGCCCCAAGCCTCTCGGCGCGGCCAAGCGCCGACATCACCTCGGCCACCACCAAGGCAGGGGCGTTCAGATCGTCTTGATTGTCCGCCACCAGTCGGCGGCCCGCCAGCCCGCGAGGCGTCCCGAGCAGAACCTCCACCAGCGCGCTGGCGTCGAGGACCAATCCCATGGCCGCTCCGGGCAGACCGGCGGCGCGGTTCGGGCTTCAAGGCGGCGGTTTTCCCCAGGGTTATCCCCGCCTGGGGATGAATTACAAGCGTGTCGTTTCAGCGGGCGGCCCCCGGCGGCCATGGCGGCATCGGCGGACTGGCGGACTGGCGGACTGGCGGCCATGAACTCGGGGACACACCTTGCGTCCCGACACAGGGCCGGCCGCAGCACCGCCACCCGGGGCGCCGGAGGTTGTCTCCTGGCGCCGCGAAATGCGGGTTTGACACCGATCTGCCCCGGCCAAGACCCAACCAGCGGGGCAGATCGGCCACAAAGCCGCAATCCAGCCGCCGAACACCGCCCCGGGCTCACCCCGGCGCCGTCAGGTCTGGCGTCAGCACCGGGCACCAAGGGCCAGGTCAGCTGGCAGCCTCACCGGCGGCATCGGCGGCATCGGCGGCGGCTTTTCTGACCGCTCCGCCGGCCTTCTTGACGGCGCCGCCCGCCTTCTTGGCCGCGTCGGTGACGGCCTTGACGGCTAGGCCGGCCGCTTCGCCGACCGCTTCGGCGGCATCCCCGGCCGCGTCCGAGATGTCCTCGTCCGGCGCCGACTCGAAGTCCTCCCAGTCTTCTTCCGCCCAAGGGTCGGCGACCGGCCGGGTCTGGCGCCACAGCCAGTAGCCGAGCCCGGCGACGGCGGCCGCGACCAGTCCCCAGATCGTCAGCCGGGCGGCCAGGCGGCGGCGCTTCTTGGGCGGTTCGGCGGCGCCGGCCGCCGCCCGCGCGGCCGAGTCGACGGCAGCGACGATGGCCGGCAGTGCCCGCTCGACAATGGCGTCGCGGGCGTCATCGACCCTCGGGGCGAGGGCGCGGGCGGCTTCCTCGACTTTGGGGGCGGCGGCGGTGATTCCTTTCCGCCAGGCCGCCTCGACCTTGGGCGACGCCCACTCCCAGGCGGCTTCGAGTTTCGGGGCGGTCTTGGCGGCGAGCAACTCGCTCACGTTGGCGGCGACGGTCTTGGCCGATCCGGCCAGTTCAGCGGCCTTGCCGACCCACGGCGAACCGTTCGGGGCCGGTCTGGCGTCAACCGAGCAACAGCGTAACTTGGCCATGGGATTCTCCTTAGAATCTGTCTGGGCGTTGCCGGGCGCGGCAACGCCTATTCAATGCTAGGGCTATCTTCCGGCCGCCGCGCGCCCGGCCGAGACCTGTCCGCGGTAAAGCCCGGGGCAGACCCAGTTGTCAAGACAACAGGGTGTGTCCCCGGGTTTGAGACGAAAGGACCGTCCCCGGGTTTACCCGGGTCTACTGGGCGGGCGATGCCCGCGGGGGCCAGGCGTGGGAGGATGGCCAGATGCAAGCGATTCTTCACACTTCCAAGGGCGACATCCGGTTCGACTTGTTCGAGGACACCGCGCCCGTCACCGTCGCCAACTTCACCGGTCTGGCCGAGGGGTCGAAGCCGTGGCGCGACCCGGCCACCGGCCGGCCCGGCCAAGGCCCGTTCTACCAGGGCGTTCCCTTCCACCGGGTGATCGCCGGGTTCATGATCCAGACCGGCGACCGGCTCGGCACCGGCACCGGCGGCCCCGGCTACCAGTTCGACGACGAGATCGTCCCCAGCCGCACCTTCAACGAGCCGTATCTGGTGGCCATGGCCAACGCCGGCCGCCAGGCCGGGCGGGGCACCAACGGGTCGCAGTTCTTCATCACGGTTGCCCCGACCCCGCATCTGAACACCGGCCACACCATCTTCGGCCGGGTGTCCGATGCCGCCTCCCGCGCGGTCGTGGACGCCATCGCCACCACCCCGGTCGGCCGGGGCGACCGCCCGCTCGAGCCGGTCGTCATCAACTCGGTCGACATCCTGCCGTGAGCCAGCCCGCCTCGCCGGAGGCGGCGGGGCCAGGCCCGCCGAGCTGCTACCGCCACCCCGACCGGCCGGCCTGGGTCCGCTGCCAGCGCTGCGGCAACCCGGTCTGCCCCACCTGCCAGGTCCCGGCGGCGGTCGGCGTGCAGTGCCCAGACTGCGTCCGGCAGGCCGCCCGGGGCATGCCGCCCACCCGGTCGGTGCTGGGCGCGCCGATCTCGGCCGGGGCGCCGGTGGTCACGATCAGCGCCATCGGGCTGTGCGTGGTGGCGTTCATCGGCCAACTGGCCTCTCAGGACGCCTTGACCCGCGAGTTGATCCTGGCCCCCGGCTGGGCTTGGATAAACCCCTGGCGAATGGTGACGGCCGCCTTCCTGCACGGCAGCGTGCTGCACCTGGCCTTCAACATGTACGCGCTGTGGGTGGTCGGCAGTTTCATGGAGCAGTTGCTGGGCCGTTCGCGCCTGGCCGCGCTCTACCTGGGCTCGGCCCTGGGCGGAAACGCCTTGGTGCTGGTCTACTTCCGGCTGTTTGATTTCCCCGGTGGCTTCGCCCAAGGCACTCTTGGGGCTTCCGGGGCGGTCTTCGGCCTGTTCGCCGCCGCCTTGGTGGCCGGGCGGCGCCTGGGCCGCGACATCGGCGGGATCGCCACCGTGATCGGGATCAACCTGGTCTTTAGCTTCGTGGTGGCGCAGATTTCGTGGCAGGCCCACATCGGCGGCCTGGTCACCGGCGCGGCCATGGCCCTGGTCTACATCCACGCCCCACGCCTCCACCGGCGTTTGTTCGCCTGGCTGGCCGCCGGAGGCGTGGTCGCGCTGACCTTCGCCGTGATGGTCTTGACGGTGTCGCCCTGGGCTTGGCCTTGAACGCCGGGCGTTTGGGCGGGGCTTTCGGCCGAACTTGGCCGATGCCGCTCGGCTGAGCCGGGCAGGGCCGGGCTGAGCCGGGCAGGGCCGGGACAGACCGGGGCGGGACAGACCGGGGCGGGCCGGGGATGGCCGATGCGCGCGGCGGGGCGCGGATGCGGTATAGTCCTTGGGTCTTTAGGAGCCCTGGTGATCCTGACACCGTTTGGTGAACAAGACTCGGACCATTAGCCGAGTCTTGGGTCCGGGGGCCTGGCGGGGATCTGAGCGCAGCGAGGAAATCCGTCCACAAGCCCTCGGCATGTGGGGGCGTGGCGTCCTGGGGGACCGTCGCAAGGCGGTCGCCCAACAGTCAGCCTCCTGGTTGCCTGCCGCGTTCCTGCTGATCAGCGCCTCGCGCTGGCCAGTTTGCGCGGTCGGAACGTGGTTGTCAACACGTTCGCAGGCTGTGTCACCGAAGTGTTCGGGTCGGCCCTGATGCGACGCCAACCGGGCGCCGGATCAGGCTCCCCGAACAACGAATAGTGTGAAACACCCAATGACGATCATCGATCAATCGACTCTGCCCGCCTACCCGGCGGGCGCCGCCGACCTCGAGCCCGGGTTCGAGCTCGACTTCGGCCCGGAACTCGAATCGGGCCTCGGCCGAGAACTCGAGCTTGACCTCGAAGCCGACCTCGAACCCGACCTTGAGGACGACGGGCCAACCCTCGACTCCGGACCCGCCTTCGCCGACCTGGGCCTGCCGGATCATCTGCTGGCGGCCATCGCCGACCTGGGCTTCGAGACCCCGACCGAGATCCAGTCCGCCGCCATACCGGCGCTGCTGGGCGGGCACGACATAGTCGGCGTTGCCCAAACCGGCACCGGCAAAACGGCCGCTTTCGGACTGCCCCTGCTCGACGGCATCGTGCCCGAGATCGGGCGGCCGCAGGCGCTGGTGCTGGCCCCGACCCGCGAACTGGCCCTGCAGGTGGCGGGCGCGATCGAGGACATGGCGCGGACCAGTCCCGGCGTGCGGGTGGCGACGATCTACGGCGGCGCGCCCTACGGGCCGCAGCGGCGCGACATCGAGGCCGGGGCGCAAATCGTGGTGGGGACGCCGGGCCGGATCATCGACCACCTCGAGCGCGGCACGTTCACCCTGGCCGAACTGCGATTCCTGGTCCTGGACGAGGGCGACGAGATGCTCCGCATGGGCTTCGCCGAGGAGGTCGACACGATCCTGTCGCAGGCGCCCGAGGAGCGGCTGACGGCCCTGTTCTCGGCCACCATGCCGGCCGCCATCCGGGCGACCGCCGCCAAGCACCTGCGCGACCCGCTGCACATCGCGGTGACGGCTCCGGCCAGCGCCCCGACCAGCGTCGACCAGCGTTACGCGGTGGTCCCGCACCGGCACAAGGCTGGGGCGTTGGCGCGGATCCTGGCCACTTCCGAGGCCGAGGCGGCGATCGTGTTCGTGCGCACGCGGGCGGACGTGGACGAGGTCGCCCAGGCGTTGACTTCCCGCGGCCTGAACGCCGCCGGGATTTCCGGCGACGTCGCCCAGCGCGAACGCGAGCGGATCGTCGAGCAGCTTCGGAACGGGCGCTTGGACGTGCTGGTGGCCACCGACGTGGCCGCCCGCGGCCTGGACGTGGACCGGATCGGCCTGGTGGTGAACTTCGACCTGCCGACCCGCCCGGAGATCTACGTCCACCGGATCGGGCGCACCGGCCGGGCCGGGCGCACCGGCGTGGCCTTCACCTTCGTCACCCCGGCCGAGCGCGGACGGCTGCGCGCCATCGAGCGCACCACCGGCGACCCGCTGACCGAGCGCCCGGTGCCGACCGCCGAGCAGGTCACCCAGCACCGCTACGGCCAGTTGCTGCGCCAGGTCCCGGACCGCTTGGAGGCCGGGCGGCTGCAGATCGCCTACCGGGCGGTGGCCGAGGCGCTCGAGCAGGGGACCGACCCGGTCGCGCTGGCGGCCGCGGTCCTGGCTTTGGCGGTGGACGATGCCGCCTCGGCGCCCAGCCGCGGCGAGGACGCCGCGCTCGACGCGGTTTTGGCCGAGCTGAGAGAACGCGACCAGGCCCGGAGCCGCCGCGAGGCCGGCCGGTCCGGGGGCGGCCGGTCTGCCGGCGGCCAGGCTGGGGGCGGCCGGGGCGCGTCCGGGCGAGATGGATCCTGGCGGGACGGCTCCGGGCGGGGCGCGTCCGGCTGGGGCGGCGGGTCCGGCTGGGACTCCGGTTCCGGCGGCCCCCGCCGGTCCGGCACCGACCGGCCGGCCGGCCGCCGGCCGCGCGACGCCGGGGGCGCCCGGCCGGGCGCGCAACGCTACTGGGTCGGGGTCGGCCACGGGCACGGCGCCCGGCCCGGCGCCATCGTCGGCGCGATCACCGGCGAGACCAAGCTGACCGGCTCGGACCTGGGCCGGATCGAGATGTTCAAACACTTCTCGCTGGTCGAGATCGGCGTCGACCTGTCCCGCGACACGATGCGGCAACTGGCCAAGGCCAAAGTGGCGGGCCGCGCCCTGCGCATCCGGCCCGACGAGGGCGCGCCGCGCTGACGGGCTGGGCCGCGCGCTGGCCGCCCGCGCGGCGGCAGCCGTGGCGGCAGCCGTGGCGGTCGCACCACTGAGAGGCTGTTCCTGAACCCCCCGCCTACTGCGGCGCACCGGGCGCGGCGCCTCGCCGCGTTGTCGGGCCAGCGCTCGGGCGCCATCCAAGGGCGAGCCCTCCTGCGACCACGCCGCCGGTTTGGGCGCCTGCGACCGCTGGCCCGCCTGGTCTCCTGGGGCCAGGCCGCGGTGGCGCCTGAGATCATGGGCGTCGGGCCGGTCGAGCCCGCCCGGTCGGCCCCGGGGCTGTGGCCAGAGTCGGGCCGCTGGTCGCGGGCCGCCGCCCGCGGCGGGTCCGGCGGGGCGTTCGACCTGGTCGCAGGAGGTTTCCCGCCCGGGCCGCCGCGCCTCGTCCGCCCGGGCCACCGGGGCGCTTGACGCGGGGTTCGCCATCGAGACCACCATTTCTTGCGGGATCCGCCGTCGTGGCCCACCTTGCGGGATTCCGTGCCGAGACCAACACCCCTTGCGGGCTTCCCCATCCACCCCAACCCAGCAGTTCTTGCGGACTTCCGCATCGACCTCAACAATCCGGCTCTTCGGGATGATGTGTGGGTGTCGTTCCGCGTGCTTGGGCTGGTGACAGGCTGTTTCTCTGTGGGATCTCAAGCGGGGGCTTGGCCGGGTTGTGTTCGGGTGGGGGGGCAGGGCTATGGCCAAAGTGGCGGCCCCGTGTCGCTGGCCGATGTGGCCGGCGCCCGGCCGAGCCGGCCAGAGGCGTCCGAGGCCGGCGCCCGCCGCGGCTGCCGCGTCGACCTCAACACTTCTTCCGGGCTCCCCGATCGAGACCAACAATTGTGGCGTGGTTTCGAATCGAGACCAACATTTGTGGCGTGGGCCTGTTCGCGTTGTGGCTGGTCAGCGGCTTGCGGGTGGTTTCGGGGCGCACGAAATGTTGGTCTCGATTGAAAAACCCGCACGAAATGTTGGTCTCGATTCAGAAGCCCGGCTGGAGTGTTGGTGTCGATGGTGAAGCCCGGCGGAAATGCCGGCGCCGGCGAGTCGCG
>JAIROU010000302.1 GCA_031257375.1 Bifidobacteriaceae bacterium | reverse complement strand
GCCTTCCCGGTTTGTGTCCAACGGGCTTTCTAACACTCCCATTGTCGCAGGTCGGAAGGCATTTTTCAGATCAAACCGCCACGTGTCGCCAACCCCTTACTCGCGGATCTGGGTCAGATCCGAGCATCGCCGGGGTATCTTGCGCTCGGTTGCCGCAGCGAAGTTGATCGAACGGGAGCTGACCAAGGGTGGAGCCCTCGACCACGACTCATCTGGGACAGGCCGAGGCGGCATGTCCACGAAGATTGACTCGTTACCCATTCATGCGGCCTCCACTGCCTCCGGCGTACTATGGGGAGACCCATTCGGCCCTGATGGCGCGGTCGGATCATACGTAAACGCCATGTTGGTCAGCCTCAACCGAATCATCGTGGTCGCTGCGCCTGCGGCCCCGATGGATGCATCTGCCCTAAACTTGCTGGCCACAGCAGGGTTTCTGATGCCCCGGGAGCTTAAGGGCACGCAGTTGGAAGACGTCATGAAGGCGTGCTCGGCGTTGCCCGGTCTGTGGAACTGCCAGCATCGGCTTTGGCTCAAGTGCCCCGACGGGCGACTCCTGGCGGCGGGGGGGCAAGTTGCGGGGGAACCGAGTAACAAGTCTCAATGGCTCGACGCCTTGGGTGGACGGCGACTACGGTGCTACGGGTTCTCAGGGGCGGGCGAGACAGGGTCGTTGTACTGCCTGAGCAAGTGTTGTCTGGTCACGGTCGTGGCGAGCCTGGTCGACAGCGCAAACCGGTACGGAGTCCCCAATGGCGGGATCATTCTGAGTGTGGACGCCGACGGCTTTCTTTGGGTGACCAATTCGGTGGACGACGACTTCACAATGGAGGCTTTGGACCCTGGTCTGAAGCGGTTGGCCGGGATTTCCCTCGCGGCGGTGGCCGACCTGTTTGCCCGCTTGCCCAACCGGGCGGATGGATTCCCGGTTGGCATCCGTGTACGATCGCTGCATGGCACGGTTGCGCCCGGCTCGATCGCACCCGGCAACGCATCAGGTGGCACCAAGTGGTTCGGTGTGGGCGTGCCTCTTTATCAACCGGCCGGGTAGCCGCGAGAGGACATTCAATGAGCGGAAAACTGTTCGTGGTAATCGATGATGACCTGCACCAGTCGAGGGTCATTATGACCCGCCTGGAGAAAATCTACGGCGACGCCGAAGTGGTGCGGTTGCCCTCCAAAGGCGAACCGCAGAATGTCAAGGAAGTGTCGAGGCTGGCCGAGGCGGGCCAGCAGGACCACTACCTGCTGGGCGGCGACGCTTGGGCGGCCTTCTTGCGCAAGCTGCTCGAGAAGTTGGCCGAAGGCGCTAAGGCCGGGAAGAGACTGTTCGTGGTCGCCGACGTGGTTTTGAGCAGGGTCGACCTAAGGTCCTTCAAGAACGAGTTGCGGACAGCGATGGGCATGTGGATTCCCCGGGCGCTGATCGAAATCGTCAAGACGGTGCTGAAGTCCGGCCACTCCGCCGAAGTGATCCTGACAAGTGGCTACATGGGTTTCACGGCGCTAAACATCAGTTCGCGGTTGAAGGGCCTGACGGCCGACAAGGACCTGAACGAGCATTTGGGCCGCGTCTCGTGGATTCCGGCGGTCATGTTTTGGCAATCTACCACCTTCGACAATGCTGAATTGAAGGAAGAGCTGGAGAACCCCCCCAGAGTGTTCGAGTACGCGGGGTCTCCCGCCTGACCGCGGAGTCGTGCTGTGACCACCCGCCCTCTGCTCTCCCAGACTGACCGGTTGATGCAAGCTGTCCTCGAGGAGGCGCCGGCGGCGATAGTCCCGCTGTACCACTACACGCCGGTGGAAACTCTGTGGAACATCCTCGAGAGCGAGGAGATGTGGGCGACTCACGCCCGGTTCTCCAACGATGCCAAAGAGATCAAGTCTGGCGTCAAACTCGTGTTCGGAGAGGAAGGTCCCGCTGAACGCCGGTTCAATCCATTCATCGTGAGCTTCTGCAGCAAGGAAGACCTGCTTAGCCAGTGGCGTGAGTACGCCCGCGCGGGCGTGGCCGTCGAGTTCGCTTTCCCGGACAGTTTCACCCTGACTGTGCTGGACCGAAAAAAGGCCAAGGGGGCCGAGGCGCACACCGGCGGGGGAAGCATGCGGATTGATGGTTGCAGACCCTACCCAGTGTTTTATGTCCATCCGTCCGGCTCGCCGGTGCGGTTGCCCAAGGAGAGCAGGGAGGCACTGGAAGCCAGAGAATTTCGGGGTCGGCTCACCCCAGCGGGGGCGACTGGGGGCTCCCGCACGGACGGCATTCCCCCGGGTAACCCCGATGAGGAATCGGCCCAAGTTCTGTTCCCTTACATCAAGGACTCTGGTTTCGAGGAGGAAAGCGAATGGCGGTTGGTTGCGGATTTGACGACTGTTGATAGAGCCGCGCTTCGGAAGGCGGTTGACTACCGCGACGATCCGAAGCTGCCGCTCAAGCGGCCCTATGTCCGGTTGCGGTTCGGCGCGCCCGTCGAGGACAACAACACCGTGAGAGTCAGAGTCCACGGCCGGGTCATCGCTGCCTGGAATGAGTTCCAAGAGACGCAGTTGGGGAGAGAGCGTCCCCAGCCCATCAAGGAAGCGCTCGAGGAGGCGCTGCCGACGGGGCCGGCGATCGAGTTTGAGGAGTTCGGGGAACGGGCAGTCGGTGCCGCGGCTGAAAGCGCCGTGATCGATGAGGTCTTCGTCAGCGGCAAGGCGGCGGAACAGGTTTTCGGGGCCGTCGAGAATCTGCTTGTCGACCTCCCAGCGGGAGGCTTTGACTCGGGAGAGGACGGCGCCCCGGCCTTGGGCAGCAAGATCGCTATCTGGTCGGAGAACCATTGGCCGATCCGCTCGATCAGGGTGGGTCCGCAGGAGGGCCAGGCGGACGTCAAGGAGAGCATCGAGCACTATTGCTCGACGCACTGGTGGCTGCGCTATGTGAAGGTCGAAGAGTCAAAGGTGCCCTATCGGCCGCCGCGCAACTGACCCGGGCTGACCCGGGCTGGCGCAGACCACAATCGGGCGCGATCATCCAGGCGGGCGGTGACTGCCCGCCAGGGCGGACGCAGATGTGAGGCTCGCCCATTTCCCACCGCCGGGACTCGGCTGGACAAGGGCATGCGGCCGGGCTCATCCGGAAGGATGAGGCGGGCAATCCGATCAGACGATCCCCGACCTCCTGAGATTCATCCTTTCGCCTATGACGCGCTGGGCTGGGCAAACGTACTGTGGTTGGTGCGGCCAGACAGGCGCGGTAAGGAGAGGAACAAGATGATCCAGGTCGAGGGACTGACCAAAAGGTTCGGCCACAAACTGGCGGTCGACCATCTGAGCTTCACAGTGGAGCCCGGTCGGGTGACCGGTTTCTTGGGACCCAACGGGTCCGGGAAGTCCACCACCATGCGCATGATCATGGGCTTGGACCGGCCGACGGCCGGGCGGTCGGCGGTCGACGGGCGGGCCTTCGTCGACGCCAAGGCCCCGCTGAGGGAAGTCGGCGCCCTGCTCGACGCCAAGGCCGCCAACCCGAACCGGTCCGGCCGGGCGCATCTGAGCGCTCTGGCCGCCACCCACGGGATCGGCCGGCGCCGCGTCGACCAGGTGATCGCCATGGCCGGGCTCGGCGGCGTGATCGGCAAGCGGGTCAAGACCTACTCGCTGGGCATGAACCAGCGCCTCGGCATCGCCGCCGCGCTGCTCGGGGACCCAGCCAACGTGATCCTGGACGAGCCGGTCAACGGCCTCGACCCGGAGGGCGTGGTCTGGGTCCGGCAACTGGCCAAGGCCCTGGCGGCGGAGGGCCGGACGGTCTTCATCTCGTCGCACCTGATGGCCGAGATGGCCTTGACGGCCGACCAGCTGATCGTGATCGGCCGGGGCCGGCTGATCGCCAAATCGTCCGTCTCGGAACTGCTGGCCGCGTCCAGCGCCGTGGCGACGCGGGTGCGCTCGCCCCAGGCCGGGCACATCGCCGCCGCCCTGGCCTCGCGTGACGTCATCGTGACCGCCGAGGGGCCGGACACGCTGCTGGTCTCGGGCCTGTCGGTGGAGGCGATCGGCCAGGCGGCGGCCCAGCGCGGCTGGGTCATCTACGAACTGGTCCCCGTCACCGCCTCGCTCGAGGAAGCCTATATGAAACTGACAGACACGGCCGTCGAGTACCGCTCGGCCGCCCCAATCCCGCAAGGAGCCGGAAAATGACCGCCATCGCAAGTCCGATGCCGTCGCAGCAGTACCGCTCAGCCGTCGGCCACGACCTGACCATGGGCGGCATCGTCAAGTCGGAGTGGGTCAAGTTGCGCTCGCTGCGTTCGACTTGGTGGTGCGGCGGGCTGATCTTCGCGCTGACCTTCGGCTTCGGCCTGTTGGTGGCGCTCGGCCTGATGGAGCGCCGCCGCCAGGAACTGGCCGAGGGCCTGGTCAGCGGCATGACCGCGCCCGACTTCACCGTCCTGACGGCCAACAACGGCCTGACCATGCTGGGCCAGATGGTGGCGGTGGTCTTCGGGGCGCTGGCGGTGACCGGCGAGTACAGCTCCGGGTCGATCCGTTCGACGCTGGCGGCGGCGCCCCGGCGCGGCCAAGTCCTGGTCGCGAAGGTGATCGCCACGCTCGTCTTCACCGCCCTGGTCGGGACTGTGTCCATAGTCGCCACGTCGGCCGCGATCGCGGCCCTGCTGGAGGCGGCCGGCCAGAGCAACGGGATTGGCCCGGACGCCTTCGCCCTGGGCGCCGGCGGCGTCTACTACCTGGTGGTCTCGGCCCTGATCGGGATCGGCCTGGGATTCATCCTGCGCTCCGGCGCAGGCGCCATAGCGGCCGGGATCGCGCTGCTGTTCGTCGTCCCGATGGTCCTGGCCTTCGGCTCCGGCAACGAGGTCATCGCCTACATCCTTGAGCTCACGCCCTGGCAGGCCAGCCAACTGATGACGGCCGTGGCCCCCAGCGAGGTGGCCCAGATCGGCAGCGGTGAATGGGTCTTGGGCGGCTATTGGGGAGGCGCCGCCTGCCTGGCGGCTTGGGCGGCGGCGGCGCTGATCCCAGCCCGCATAATCTTCAGGCGCCGAGACGCCTGAGCTAGACATCGCGCGGTGAGCATGCTGGCTGCGCCGCGTGATAAACCAGTCGGCCGCCTAGGCGGCCGGCTGGCCGGGGCCGGGCCCATTTTTGGGGCTGGGCCTGGCCCCGGCACTCCTGTCGCCAGCAGCCATCCGGCCTATTGGCCGACCGATCTGCCGGGGCCGTGTCCACTATTGGGGGTGGAGGCGGCCCCGGCACTATTCTTTGTGCGGGGCGGCGCCCGCCCGGCGACCGCCCGGCGCCCGGCGCCCGGCGCTGGGACTGGGCGGCGGCGGACGGCAAGCGGGCGGACGGCATCGGACATCTGTTCTTGAAAAGTGGGGTTGGGCGAGTTGGCGGGAGAACGAAAACGGGCGGCCGGCGAGGCTGGGCCGACCCTGCCGCTGCCCGGCCCGTTCCGGCGCCTGGCCGAGGCCCACCCGGTCTGGATGGACCTGATCGTCGCGGCCTGCTTCCTGGTGGTCTCGATGGCCAGCGCCCTGACCCCGGTGGAAGTGGAAGGCGACGGCGACCCGGCCCTGGGGCACTGGTTCGCCCCGCTGCTGCAGGGCGCGCCGGACGCGGCCGCGCGGGCGGCCTTCGCCGCCTACTGGGTGTTGGCGGTGGCGGCGCTGGTGGCCTGGCGGCGGCCCCATCCGATCTGGCTGCTGGCCGGCGCCATTGTCCTGGACTCGCTGATCTGGGCGACCATCGGCCTGCCCGATCAGTGGCTGGTGCTGTTCGCGCTGTTCGCCGTCGCCCAGCGGGCCAGCGCGCGGGCGGCCTGGATCGGGCTGGCGGTGACCTGCGCCGACCTGGTGGCGATGACCTGGCTGCTGGGCGGCGGCACCCCGGCCGACCCGTCGACCATCCCGGTCCTGGCCCTGTACACGGTGGTGGTGAGCGTCTTCGTCCACCTGGGCAACCGGCGGCGGTACGTCGCCGCCCTGGTCGACCGGGCCGAACACCTCGCCTTGGAGCGCGACCAGCGCGCCCAGATCGCCGTCGCCGACGAGCGGGCGCGGATCGCCCGGGAGTTGCACGATGTCGTCGCGCATTCGGTGGCGGTCATGGTCACTTTGTCCGATGGCGCCCAGGCGGCTGTCGGTCGCCAGCCCGAACGCGCCCGCGAGGCCATGGCGATGGTCTCGCGAACCGGTCGCCAGGCGGTCGCCGACATGCGTCGGCTGCTGGCCGTGTTGCGAACCGAGTCCGACCTGGTCCCGCAGCCCGGCGTGCCGGACTTGGTGCCGCTGGTCGACTCGTTCAAGCAGTCCGGGATGCCCGTCACCTTGGAGCTGGCCGCCGCCTTCCCGGACCATCAGGCGCTCGGGCTGACCATCTACCGGGTGGTCCAAGAATCTTTGACCAATGTGCTGCGCCACGCCGGGCGCCCCGAATGGGTGCGGGTCGCCATCACCCAGCCGTCGGCCCAGGCCTACCGGGTGCTGGTGGAGAACGGCCCGCCGACGCGGCCGGACGAGGAGCCGGCCGGCCAGTGGGACGGTTCGGGGCAAGGCCTGGTCGGCATGGCTCAACGAGTCGCGGTTTTCGGAGGACAATTGGAGGCTGGCCCGACTGCGGCGGGGGGTTGGCGGGTCGTCGCCACGGTCGAGGAGGAGGTTCAGGATGGCGCCGATCAAAGTGCTGCTGGTTGACGACCAGGCGTTGATGCGGATGGGCTTCGCCATGGTCTTGGGGGCCGAGGACGGCATCGAGGTGGCTGGCGAGGCGGCCGACGGCCGGGCCGCCTTGACCCAGGTGGCGGCCTTGTCCCCGGACGTGGTGCTGATGGACGTGCGCATGCCGACCATGGACGGGATCGAGGCGACCCGCCGGATCTGCGAGTTCTACCCGGACACCAAGGTCATCCTGCTGACCACTTTCGACCTCGACGAGTACGCTTTCGCCGGGTTGAAGGCCGGGGCCAGCGGTTTTTTGTTGAAGGACGTCAAGCCGGACGAGTTGGTCTCCGCCGTCCGGGCGGTGGCGGCCGGCGATGCCGCCGTCTCGCCTCGGGTGACCAGGCGCATGTTGGAGTTGTTCGCCCAGCGGTTGCCGGCGCTTGGGGCGGGCGCGGGGGCTGGCGCCGGCGCGGGCGGCATCGGCGGTGGCGGCGGGCCGGCGGCTGGCCCCTCGCTGGCCGACGTGGTGGACGCGGAGATGGCGTCGCTGACGCCGAAGGAGCGCGAGGTCTTCGACCATCTGGCGCTCGGCCTGACCAACGCCGAGATCGCCCGCAAACTGTTCGTCTCCGAGGCCACGGTCAAGACCCATGTGGCGGGCATCTTGAAGAAGCTCGGCCTGCGCGACCGCGTGCATGTGGTGGTCTACGCCTATGAGACCGGCCTGCTGACGCCCGGCGACGGCAACATCTGACCGCGTCCCGGTCCGGCGCCGGCGGCCGCGCCCGGCCGGGTTCGTGGTAGGACTGACCTATGGAAGCGCTGCACGCCATCACCCCCGCCGTGACCATCCGCTCGACCTCGGTGTCCTCCCTGGACAACAACGTCTACCTGCTGACCGCCAGCCAGACCGGCCACCAACTGCTGATCGACGCCGCCGACGACCCGGCGGCGATCGGCCGCCTGATCGCCTCGGCGGTCGGCGACGGCCCCTCGCCCCGGCTCAGCCTGATCGTCACCACCCACTCCCACCCCGACCACATCCGCGCCCTGGCCTGGCTGGTCCAGGCCACCGGCGCGGCCGTCCTGTCCGGCCGGGCCGATTCCGCCGCGATCGAGCGCCAGACCGGCGTCCGGGTTGAGCGCGGACTGGACCACGGCGACCTGGTCGGCGTGCCCGGCCTGCAACTGCGGGTGATCGCCCTGCGCGGGCACACACCCGGCTCGGTCGCCCTGGCCTACCAGGCGGACGGGGAGCCGGTCCACCTGTTCACCGGCGATTCGCTGTTCCCCGGCGGGGTCGGCAACACCGACCGCGACCCGGACCGCTTCGGCCAACTGATGGCCGATGTCGTGGCCCGCGTCTTCGAGGTCTATCCGGACGACGCCATCGTCCACCCCGGCCACGGTGACCCCACCACCCTCGGCGCCGAGCGCCCCTACCTCGATGAATGGCGCCAGCGCGGTTGGTGACCGGCCGGCCGGCGAATTGCGGGTTTGGCGTCGATCTGCCCCGTGGCCGGCCCCGGCGGGGTTGGCGCTGGGACGGGCGGGCGCGGCATCGGGACTGCTGGCGGACTGGCGGAGCGCGGGCGGGGTCTTCCGCCGACGGCGGCTGAGTGCTAGCGTCGGAGGCAACCGCGTCGAGCGGCTGGCGCCCGCGAACCGGAGTTCCGATGGAGTCCGGGGCGGGGGCGTGGGGGCACCCGGCGCCATGCGGCGCCAACACACAGATTCAGTCCACGCACGCCATCCGACAACCATTTCACCTGGTCAGGCCCTCGACTCGGGGTCATGCGGCCCACCGCCAGCGGGCCGGGCGAGACCGGCCGACCCAATCCGGCGCGCGGACCATCTGAGTGTTGGGGCGCGCCGACCGCCGGGCTGGCAATTCCGCCTGGCGCGGCTGAAGCGACTGCGGGTGGGACGTCTCAACGATTGCGGCGCCCCGCCCAGTCCTCCCAATCCAGCGACGGAAGGAACTGAACCACAATGGCTACGGGCAAGGCCGCCTATGGCGGCTTCGACAAGCAATTCATCGCCGGCGAGTGGTGCGAGGGCGCCGCCTCGGCCGAGGCGGCCGACACCGACCCTTACACCGGCGAGACTTTGACCACCATCCGGCTGGCCGCCAAGGCGGACGTCGACCGGGCGTACGCGGCCGCGGCCGAGGCCCAGGTCGAATGGGGCGCGGCCGCCCCGGCCCGGCGGGCGGCCGTGATCGCCGAGGCCGGCCGGGTCCTCCAAGAGCGCCAAGCCGAGATCGTGGACTGGCTGATCCACGAGTCCGGGTCGGCCCGTTTCAAGGCCGCCTTCGAGGCCGGGCTGGTCGCCGGGGCGGCCCCCTTGCAGGCCACCATGCCGTACCGGGCGCACGGGCAGATCAGGCCCTCGGACACGCCCGCCACCGAGAACCGCATCCTGCGCCAGCCGCTCGGCGTGATCTGCGTCATCAGCCCTTGGAACTTCCCATTCGTCTTGTCGATGCGGTCGGTCATGCCGGCCCTGGCGCTGGGCAACGCCGTGGTCCTGAAACCGGCCAGCGACACCCCGGTGACGGGCGGGCTGCTGGTGGCCAAGGTGCTGGAGGAGGCCGGGCTGCCGGCCGGGCTGCTGAGCGTGGTGGTCGGCTCCGGCGGCGAGATCGGCGACTATCTGGTCGAGCACCCGGTTCCGAAACTGGTCTCGTTCACCGGCTCGTCGGAGGTCGGCCAGCACGTCGGCGCGGTGGCCGTGGGCGGGTCGCGCCTCAAGCGGATCAGCTTGGAGTTGGGCGGCAACGCCCCGTTGGTGGTGCTCGATGACGCCGATGTCGAGCAGGCGGCGGTGGCGGCCGTGTTCGGCCGCTTCCTGCACCAGGGCCAGATTTGCATGAGCACCAACCGGATCATTGTCGACGCCTCGGTCCACGACCAGTTCGTGGAGGCCTTTGTCGAGCACACCCGCCGCCTCAAGCACGGCGACCCGGCCGATCCCGAAGTCCTGGTCGGCCCGATCATCAACCGAGCCCAACTCGACGGCCTGGTGGCGAAGGCGGCGTTGGCCCGCGCCCAGGGCGCCCGGCAGGTCCTGGGCGGCGAGCCGACCGGCCAAGTCCTGCCGCCGCATGTGTTCACCGAGGTCACGCAGTCGATGGCGCTGGCGCGGGAGGAGATCTTCGGCCCGCTGGCGCCGATCATCCGCGCCGCCGACGAGTCCGAGGCCCTGGCCATGGCCAATGACACCGAGTACGGCCTGTCCAGCGCGGTGTTCTCGGGCGACCTGGAGCGGGCGGCGCGGTTCGGGGCCAAGATCGAGGCTGGCATGACCCACGTCAACGACCAGACCGTGGGGGACGAGGCCCACGTCATGTTCGGCGGCGAGAAGAACTCCGGCCTCGGCCGCTTCAACGACGACTGGGTGATCGAGGAGTTCACCCGCACCCACTGGCTGGCCGTCAACCACGGCCCGGTCGCCTACCCAGTCTGACCGCGCCCAGCCCAACTAAACTGCCCAAACCAGAGACACGGCGCCCGGCGCCCGGCGCCGTGTCTGGCCGGGGCGCCCGGGCTTGCCGCGGGCCGGGGCGCCCGGGCTTGCCGCGGGGCGGGGCGGGGCGCCCGCCTGTCGGGATTAGAGGGTGGCGATGTCGATGACGGCTCGGAAGCGGACGTCGCCGGCCACGACTCGGTCGTAGGTGGCGGTCACCTGGTCGGCCGTGATCAGTTCGATCTGGGCGGCGATGCCGTGGGCGGCGCAGAAGTCGAGCATCTCCTGGGTGGCCCCGATCCCGCCGATGTTCGAGCCGGAGATGGTCTTGTGCCCGCCGCAGAGTTCTCCGATCCGGAAGGACTGCTTGTCCGGCGGCAGGCCGACGAACACCAGCGCGCCGCCCAGTTTCAACAGCCGCACATAGGCGTCCACGTCCAGGTCGTCCGAGACGGTTGACACGATCAGGTCGAAGGCCCAGTTCAGGTCCTTGAAGGTGGCCGGGTCGGAGGTGGCGTGGTAGTGGTCCGCGCCCAGGGCCAAGCCCTCGTCGCGCTTGGCCAGGGTCCGGGACAGGACCGACACGTCCGCGCCCATGGCGTGGGCAAGTTGCACGCCCATGTGCCCCAGCCCGCCCAGGCCGACGATCGCCACCCGCTTGCCCGGACCGGCGCCGTGGCGGACCAGCGGCGAATAGGGCGTGATCCCGGCGCACAACAGCGGCGCGGCCCGGTCCAGCGGGATCGAGTCGGGAATCCGCAGGACGTAGTCCTGGCGCACCACGATCTGCTCCGAGTAGCCGCCATAAGTCGGCTGGCCGTCGCGGCCGCGGTCGTTATAGGTCCATATGGTCTTGTCCAGGCAGGAGTTCTCCTCGCCCGCCAGGCAGTGGGCGCAACGCCCGCAGGCGTCCACGAAACAACCCACCCCGACCCGGTCGCCGACCCGATACTTGGTCACCTCGGGTCCCGCTTCGGTGACGATCCCGGCGATCTCGTGCCCCGGCACCAGCGGGTACTCAGTGCCCGCCCACTCGCCGCGGGCGGTGTGGATGTCCGAGTGGCAGATGCCCGCGTACTTGATCGCGATCACGACTTCGTCCGGCCCGGGGTCGCGCCGGGTGATCACAGTGCGGCTGAACTGCGCCGTCGAATCGGGCGCGGCCAGGGCTTTGACTTGGGTCGGCATGCTTCCTCCTTGGGCTGGGCGGCGCGGCGCCGCCGGGTCGGAACGTTCGGTCGGCCCGCCGGGAGGGGGCTCGGCGCGCCCCCGCGCACGATGCCGCCGCCGGACGCGCGGACGCCTCTAGCGTTTGGATTTGGGCCACTGACGATACTGGCCCGATCCGCCCGCTTTGTCCAACCCGCCCGCCCCGCCAGCCCGGGCCGCACCAGGCGCCTGGCGCCAGGTG
>JAIROU010000130.1 GCA_031257375.1 Bifidobacteriaceae bacterium | reverse complement strand
GGGGGATACGCCCCGACGAGGGTGCGCGAGATGCCGGTGCCACCGTCTGCCGGTTGGATCACGGGGTCCGCCCCACTGAATCCGTCTTCGGTGCACCAGTAGATGTTGGAGTCTGGGTCCTTAGCGCAATAGGCCTCGCCGGTAGGCTGGAAATCGGGGATTTCGAGCCCGGCCGCCGGGCTGGTGGTTATACGCGCGGTCTGCGGAGCAGGCGTGGCTGTCGTGACAAAGTAGGTTGTGTCGACCGCCGGGTCGGTTGGATCGCCCGCCGGAACCGCCAGGGAGAACTCGAGGCCGCCGTTAGAGTCGATAAAACTAAAGTCTGCCCAGGTCTCGGTGGCGGTGTTAGCGAGAACCTTGAGTTCCTCGGCTTTCACGCTCTCGAGGTAGTTCTTCTCCGTGTCGGTGACCACAGGGGTGATCTTGAAACTGACATTAGTGGGTTGCGAAGAGGCGTCTTTTTCCGGCAGCAGGCACCGGACCTTGAAGCCGGCATCGTCGGTCTTGCAGAAGCTGGTCGTCGGGTTAGAGGTGAATACTGGATCAGACACCGTGTACGAGTCGTCGGAGGCATCGCCAATATTCACCCACTGGTAGTCATCGACCAGGATGGTGAATGTCTCCGCCAAGGTCCACTTCTTGATGGTGCGCCCGATCACATCGTAATTGCTGTCCAAGACCACGGCCTGCGTGAAGTACTCGGACTCGACCGGCGGCACAGGAATCGACGGTTCGTACGTCCCGTTGAGGGTCTTGGAAATCTCGGTGCCACTGGCCGCGTCCTTGGACTCGATGGCAGCCAGGCCAGAACCGAAGGACGAGGCTTTGCAAAGATAGGTGTCGGTGGAATTGGGAAGCTCGTCGCAAACGGCGTCGTCGTTCGGCTTGAAACCGGGGATTCTGAGGTCGCCCACAACGGTCGTTCCCAAGAATTCCGCAGAGGCTGTGTCGAACGTGTCGACGTTGACGGCGTTGCCGACCGAGCCCGCAGCCGGGATTGTGAGCGAGAACACATGGGCGCCGGTCGCAGGATTCGGCGCGGGGATGACCTGGGCATTGCCACCCCACTCAAAGCTCTGCAGGTAGTAGTCGTTGGCGTTGTCCGGGGTGATGGTCAGGTCGATGGTGGCGTTTGGCTCGAACCAGCAGCGGAGCATTGGCCCACCGGACGCGCCTGGCTTCAGACAGCCGCCCTGGAGTGAATTTGTCTTCTGGTAGTCGAGTTCGTAATTGCCCGCGTCGGTGTCATAATCGCCAAACTCGACAACCTGGAAGTCGGGGGCGGTCACTATGGTGAAGTCTTCGGTCAGGGTCCATTTTGTGATGGTGCGGACGTCCGACGCGATGTTCTGGACGAAATAGGTGCCCTTGACCGAATTGTCTAGGTCGACGTCGATCCCAACCCCATAGTCTAAAGCGGAGGTCGGGAGGGTGTCGCTCTTCGCGAGCGTGTCCCCTGAGGCGTAGGGCGTGACGGCTGGAGAATCCGGGGTCCAGGTGTCATCGCAGTAGTAGGTGGTGGTGCCGCCCGAAACGGGGGCGGCGCCGCAGGCAGTTGGGTTGAAACCGGCGATCTTGAGACCATCCGAGGCATTTCCCGCCGGGTCGAGTATCTTCGCAGTTTGAGCCGGCTGCGGGAGGGCCGTTGTTGCTACCAGAGATAGTGGATAGGAGTTCGGGTAGGCCGGGTCATCGGTCCAGGAATGAGTTGACACCGATGGGTCGGAGGCCAGGGATTTAGGCGCGCCGCCCACCGTGAAGGACTTGACGTATCCGGCCGGAGCGGTGGCGGCAAAGGTCGGCACGGGGAAATCCGTCGACCACGGAATGGTAATGGTCACCTGCGGTGGAACGGTGGTCGTCTGAGTTCCGAAACTGCAGATGCCACCGCAGCCCGAGTAGCTGATGGCCCAAGTGGCGTCCCCATTCAAGGTGTACTCAATCTCGTTGTTCAGGTCCAGAGTGGACGTCGTGATCGTCAGCCCGGTGGTCTGGTCGTAGCTGGCGAGGGAGCCTCCCGTCACGTTCTGGTAGCCGACCAAGCCGATAACATCGTACGACCAGTATGAGCTCTCGGGGTCGAAGCTGGCCACGGGATCGGTGGGTGACTCGGTGGCCTTGTAGGCGCCGTTCTCCCAGACCACTTCTAATTGCGTACGCGTAGCCGGCGAGCCGGACCCGTCGACAATCCAGACTTTAGGGAGATTGTGAGGTGGCACCGTCTGGTCGATTAGCGGCAGCTTGATATCGGGCTTGATCGTGATGACCACGTCTTCGACCGGGTCGGCGGCTTGGGCCGGAGGGGTGTCGGTGGTGGGGACCAGCATGGTGGCGGTCAATCCGGTTACCAGGGTTAGCGCGGCCAGGCGCTTGGCGGTTTTCATAATGACTCCTTGGCGGATGAAAAGTGGAACCGGGCCAGGACTTGAGTGCCTGTGCCTGTCTCCGGCTCGGGCGGCTGGTCGGATCCGCCCAGGGTTTGGTCTTCTTCGGGCTTCGGCGCAGCCGAACCTTGCGGCCACGGGGCCGCCTGCGTCGCGAAATCTGTCTGGCCCATGACGGTGGTCCCGCCGGAGGCGGGCCATGGCTGCTGGGCCGGGGGCTCGGGCAGGGCTTGGGCTTGGGGGGCGAATTGGGCTTCGCCCATCACCGTGGTGCCGCCGGGGGGCGCGGGGCCGACGGGGGCTTGGCCCATGACGGTGGTGCCGCCGGAGGCGGGCCAGGGGGGCTGGGCCGGGGGCTCGGCCGGACCTTGGGCTTGGGCGGCGATCAGAGGCTCGCCCATGACGGTGGTGCCGCCGGGTGCCCCGGGGGCGCCAGGCGCGCCAGGCGCGGGCCAGGGCGGGGGGGCGCTCAGGACCGTTTGATCGGCGGCTGGGGCGTCGGGCTGGGCCTCGCCCATGACGGTGGTGCCGCCGGGTGCCCCGGGGGCACCAGGGGCGGCGGGGACGCCAGGGGCGGCGGGGACGCCAGGGGCGCCTGGACCGACAGGAGCATCAGGGACGCTTGGGCCGCCGGCGGCGCCGGCCATGACCGTGGTCCCGGTGGGCGGGGCGACCCAGGAAGGCACCAGCACGGGCGCGGGCGGCGGCGGCTCGGCTGCCTCGGCCATGGCGGTGGTGCCGGTGGAGGCGGCTGGGAAGCCGTGCGCGGCATCGGGCATCGAAACGATCGAAACCGGCTGCCCGGCCGGGGCGGCGGCGGACGGGGCGCCATCGGGACCCAGACGCCAAGCCGAACCCCGCCGCGCCGGGCCGGTGCCGGTGCCGGTCCCCCTCCCCTTGCCGGCGGAGGCGCGCAATTCGGCGATCCCCTTGGCGCTGCGGCGGCCGGACAAAATGGAGACGGCGCCGGACACGTTGAGCGCGAAGAACAAGATGACGGCGGCCACCGCGGCCACCCCGGCGGCGGCGTACGCCACCGTCGACAGCGTTGACCAGGTTCCGAAGCTCACGGCGTCGCCTCGCTCCCGGAGTTGGAGGTGGAATCGCCGCCCGAGTTGCCGCCCGAGTTGTTGCCAGAATCGCCGCCGGAGTTGTTGCCGGAATCCGCCCCCGAGTCGGCGCCCGGCCCGGCGGCGGACTGCCTGGCCACGGCCGCGCGGGCGTCCTCAAGCGCGCCGGGGAGGGCGTCGCAGTCCTCCTTGACGGCCGGATCAACCGTTCCTTCCTTGCAGACCACGCCGGAGGACTTGTCCGCGATCAAGTCCAGCAGGCCGTCCAACTGGCTGACCGACACCCCGGCGTTGACGAACCGGTCCGGGTAGCCCGCCAGGACCTTGGTCGGCAGCAGGAGCGCGCCCAGCCCGGCCACGTCGCTCTGGACCGAGGCGACGTCGACCGAATCGACCATCCGCTCCAGCGACTCCCAGTATTCGGCGTAATCGACCTGGCCGAGCTTCTGGCCGGCCCGCGCCCTAAAGCCGAAGACCTGGTTGAACAGGTCGGCCTGGGGGTAGAAATCAGCCGACTGGTCGGCGGTGGCGACGGCCGTCTCGAAGGCCTCGGCGGCGGCGGTGTCGCCATCGGCCCCCTGGTAGAAGAAGCCGTAGGTCAAACCGGCCTGGTAGGACAGCTCCGGCCAGCCGGGGGCGGCCTGGAGGTCGTCGCGGCGCCGGGCCATCAGGTCGCGCCAGGTGGTGTCGTCCTGGGACGTGAACTCGTCCTCGTCGCCGCGCATGGCCAGCAGCATCTCAGTGTAAGTGGACGTGTCTTGCGGCATCAGGTCGATCGCCCGGTGGTAGGCGGCGATCTGCTCGTCCGAGCCGTCCGGCAGGTTGCGGGCCTCGCCCAGGACCTGCGCGAAGTCCGCCTCGCGGGCGTCGGCCTCCATGGCCGAGCAGAACACCCCGGCCCCGACCAGCGCCGCCGCCAGGGCGGCGGTGGCGGCGAAGACCGTCACGCGGCGGCGCAGGGACTTGCGGAAGCCGTCATCGACCTCCTGGTAGTGCTGCAAGTCGTAGAGCAACTGCTCGCAGTTGGCGTAGCGGTCTTCCGGGTTGGCCTGGGTGCATTTGCCGATGATCTTCTCCAGGCCGCCGGAGAGCATCGGGTTGATCTGGCGGATCGGGTACATCTCGTACGGCGGCTGGCTCGGGTTGTGCCCGGTCACCAGGTGGTACAAGGTAACGCCGAGGGAGTAGATGTCGGAGCGCGGGTCGGCCCGGTCGGTGTGGACGTCGCCCATCAGGATCTCGGGCGCGGCGTAGCCATAGGTGCCCAGGGCCACCGTCCCGGCCGCGCCGCGGACCGACTGGAGTTGGCCGCCGGCCCAACGCCGGGCGGTGCCGAAGTCGATCAGCACCACGTCGCCGTTGGGCTTGAGCATGATGTTGGACGGCTTCAGGTCGCGGTAGACGATTGGCGGGTTCTGCCGGTGCAGATAGGCGAAGACGCCGGCCAGCTGCTCGGCCCAGCGGATCACGTCCTTCTGCGGGAAGGCGCCGTTGATCAGCGGGATGGTGTCGGAGCTTTGCAGGTCCTCGGTGCGGGCCATGCCCAGCGGGTTGCCCTCGACGTAGTCCATCAAGATGAGCAGGGACTCGGGCGTCTCCAGCACGTCCGAGATGGCCACAATATTGTCGTGGCGCAGGTTCTTCAGCGTGTCGATCTCGGCCAGCAGCGCCATCTCCGCCACCCGGTTGTTGACCAGCCCCTCGCGGCGCACTTCCTTGATGGCCCACATCTTGTTGGACCGCTCGTTGCGGGCGTGCCAGACCACCGACATGCCGCCCGCGCCAATGCGCTCGACAACCCTGTATTTGCCGTCTACGACATCGCCGATTTTCAGCATGAATGATCCGCCTTCGGCGACCGCGCCGATGGGACTGCCCGGCCGGTGTCGCCCGAATGGCGGACAGGGCCGACGTGGCCGCGCAGATGGGCCTGGGGACAGCCAAAAGCGCTCAGCAAGTCGGGGGACCGTGACAACTGGGCAGCCTTTCTTAACACTGGCCCGGGGTGCTGAGCCTGGCAACTGTAGGGCGTGCTTAGGCTAGCACAGCGCCCCTGTTCTTCTAAAGCTTGTGGGGCTGCCGGTGCGCCGGCGCCGGGTCGCCGGAGCGGTCGCGTTTGGGCTTGGACCGTCATTGTCAATCGTCTCCCGTCTTACCTTTAGTACCAATCAATGCCCACGTAAACCGTCACCAGGTCGGCGCAGAATTTCGCCACCAGCACAGCGGGGATGATGAGTATCAGGGCGCCGATCACGATCCACCAGCGGGGCGCCTTCTTGCCGACCAAAGCCAGCCCGCCCAGCAGCGCGGCGCCCACCGCGAAGCCCCCGCCGATCCACCCGGCCTGGTGGATGAGGTCGATGGCCGAGTTCAGTTCGGCGTCGCTCCAGTAGCCGGACTGGGAGTAAATGTCATAGAGGTCTTCGCCCTTGCGCCAGTTGATGAACCCGACCACCAGCAACGGCACCCCCAGCAAGACCGCCGCCAGCCTGAACGGCGTGCCCTTGGCCTGGGCCTGGCCGGGTCTGGCGAGTTTGGCCGGGGTCCGGTGTTGGGCCGGGACGGGCGCCCAGTTCCCGGGTGCGTTGCCCGATGCCGCCGGGTCGCCTTGGGCCGGGTTCTGGGGCGCAACGCTCGGCGCAGTTGGGTAGGCCTGGGCCGGGACCTGGGGTTGGGGGTAGGCCGGGGCGGCGGGCGGGCGGGGCTGGCTCGGGTCGGCTTGGGGCGGATACCCCGACCACGCGCCCACGCCCGTCGCGGCCGGGGCGGGCTGCGGGGCGGCGGGCGGGTAGGAAAGGGCCGGGGCCTGGGGTTGAGGG
>JAIROU010000102.1 GCA_031257375.1 Bifidobacteriaceae bacterium | reverse complement strand
CTGGGGCCGGGCCCTCTGGGGCCGGGTTGGCGGCCAACGGGTTGGCTGGGGCCGGGCCGGCTGGGGCCGGGTTGGCGGGCGGCTCCCGGGGGGGGTGGGGTTGGGGTCATTTGGGGACCACCGCTTCGATTAGGTCGGCCAGGCGTTCGGCGCCGTCGGGGATCGCCACCGAGGCGGCGGCGGCGGCCATGGTAGCGCGGCGGGCGGGGTCGAACAGGAGGTCGGCCAGGTTCCCCTGGCCGACCCATGAGGCCAGGGCCGAGTCCTCGACCAGGACGGCGCCGCCGGCCGCCACCAACTCGGCCGCGTTGAGGCGCTGTTCGCCGTTGCCGATCGCCAACGGGACCAGCACCGAGGGGAGGGCGGCGCAGGCCAACTCATGCACCGAGCCGGCCCCGGCCCGCTCGACCGCCAGGTCGGCCGCCGCCAGGGCCAGTTCCATCCGCTCCAAATACTCGAGCACGTGATAGCGCTCGGACTGGTCGAGCCCGGCCACGGCCGCCCGCACCGGCCCAGCCTTGCCCCGCCCGGCCAGGTGCAGCACCTGGGCGCCGCCGACCAGCAGCGCCGGAGCCGCCGCCACCACCGCCCGGTTCAGGTTGAGCGCCCCCAGCGAGCCGCCGGCCACCAGCAGAGTCGGCCGGTCCGGGTCCAGGCCCAAGGAAGCACAGGCCGCCGGGCGGGCCGAGGCTCGGTCCAGCCGCGCCAACGCGGGCCGCAGCGGCATGCCGACCAGGCGCGCGCCCGGCAGGTCGGCGGCGGCGAAGGCCACCCCCACGGCGGCCGCCCGCCGCGCCCCCCAGCGGTTGGCCAGGCCCGGCCGGGCGTTCGCCTCGTGGACCACGATCGGCACCCCCACCTGAGCGGCCGCCCGGTAAACCGGGGTGGCGACGTACCCGCCGAAGCCGACGACGGCATCGGGCGCGAAGTCTTCCAACAGCCGCCGCGCCGAAACCACCGCCCGGCGCCACAGCCGGGGAAAGCGCAGGGCGTAGGCGCCCGGACGGCGCGGCAGCGGCGCCCTCGGGATGACCACCAACTCCAGCCCGGCCTGCGGCACCAGCCGCGCCTCCAGGCCCTCGACCGTGCCGATGACGCGCAGGTCCAGGTCCGGGTGGCGGCGGCGCAACTCCCCGGCGGTCGCCAACAACGGCCCGACGTGGCCGAAGGTGCCGCCCCCCGCCAGCACCAGCCTCACGGCCTGGCCCCGACCTGGTCGGTCACGGCGGCGACCCGGCCGGCCCGCCGCGAGCGCACCGCCAGGGCGGCTTTGACCTCGGGGTCGGTCCGCATCAGGCCGAAGACCACGCCGATGGCGGCCAGGCAGGCGATCAGCGCCGAGCCGCCGGCCGAGACGAACGGCAGCGGCACGCCGATCACCGGCAGCAGTTTGATGACCATGCCGATGTTGACCAGCGCCTGGCCCTCGATCCAGCAGGCGATGGTCCCGACCGCGATCTGGACGGGCCGGCTCGGGTGCCAGCGCACCACCTGGAACAGGCCGAACCCGAGGGCGCCGAACAGGGCCAGCACCGTCAGCGCGCCGAGCAGGCCCAACTCCTCGCCGATGATGGCGAAGATGAAATCGGACTCGGCCTGCGACAGATAAGACCATTTGCCCCGCGACGCCCCCAGACCGGCGCCGAACCAGCCGCCGGAGGCCAGCGAGTACTCGGCCTGGCGGATCTGCCAGCATTGGTCGGCCAACTCCTCGCAGGCCTCCGGGTTGATCGCCACCATCAGGCGGTTGAGGCGGTGCTCCGCACCAGCCACGATTATCACGCCAACCGCTCCCAGCGAGCCCGCCAGGAGGGCCAGCTTCGACCACGGCACCCCCGCCAACACCAGGGCGCCGAAGGCCATCAGGCCGATCACCAAGGCCGTTCCGGCGTCGTCGCCTTTCAGCACCAGGCCCATGCCGGCGGCGATCCCGATCAGCCCCGGCACCACCAGGTCGCCCCACCTGGTCAAGACGTTCTTCTTGTAGGCCAGGACCGACCCCAGCCACAGCGCCAGGCCGAACTTGATGAACTCGGCCGGCTGGATCTGGGTGAAGCCCAGGTCGAGCCAGTTGCGGTTGCCGTATTCGCCCCGCCCCAGGCTGGTGAACTGGACCAAGGCCTGCAGGGCCAAGGTCGCCAGCAGGGCCGTCCAGGCCACCGCCCGGCCGAGCAGCCGGTGGGTGTGCGCCAGGATCACCCCGATGACGGCCCCGATCAGGGCGAAGACGGCCTGGTTCAAGCCCGCGCGGTAAGGGCTCTCGCCATCGGTCAGGGCCGAGATGGTGTGCGCGCTCATGGTCATGAACAGCCCGACCACGGTCAGCAGGCCGACCGAGGCGAGGATCGTCAGTTGGGCCACCCTGAGCCGGTGGAGACGTTCGGGCGGCAGGGCGCCGACCGCCTCCCCGGAGGTCCCGATGACGCCGCCGACAGTCCCGATGCCGCGCCCGGCCGTCCCGACGCCGCGCCCGGCCGTCCCGATGCCGCGCCCGGCCGCGTCCGCGACAGCCCCGGCGGCGCTCGCCCGGGCGGCCGGGGGACGGCGGCCGGGCGGCGTCATCGGGCAACCACCCATTCGGCGTAAAACAGGCCCAGGCCGACCGCCACGAACAAGACCGCGATCAGCCAAAAGCGGATCACGATCGTCACTTCGCCCCAGCCGGACAACTCGAAATGGTGGTGCAGCGGCGCCATCTTGAAGACCCGTTTGCCGCCGGACAGTTTGAACCAGCCGATCTGGATGATGTCGCTCGCCGCCACGACCACGAACAGGCCGCCGATGATGGCCGCCAGGAACTCCGTGCGCGTGACGATGGACAGCCCGGCGAAGGCGCCGCCCAGCGCCAGCGCGCCGGTGTCGCCCATGAAGATGGCGGCCGGGTGGACGTTCCACCACAAGAAGCCGAGGCAGGCGCCGGTCACGGCGGAGGCCACCATGGCCACGTCCAACGGGTCGCGCATGACATAGCAGTGGGCGGCCGAGCCGGCCTCGCCGCAGAGGTTGGCGATCCCCCACAGCGCCACGATGATGTAGGCGGCGAAGACCATCGCCCCGGCCCCCGTCGCCAACCCGTCCAGGCCGTCGGTCAGGTTGACGGCGTTGGTCCAAGCGGTGATCAGGAAATTGGCCCAAAGCACAAACAAAATGATCCCCAGCGTCCGCCCGGCGAAGGCCAGGTCGATCGGCGTGTCGCGGAGGAAGGAGATTCTGAACGAGGCCGGGGTCCAGCCGACCCGGTTGGGGAAGTTGATGGCCAGCAGGGCGAAGGTGACGCCGACCGCGCCCTGGCCGACGATCTTCCAGATCGGCCTGAGCCCGAGCGAGCGCTGGCGCGAAATCTTGGTGAAATCGTCGATGAAGCCGACCGTCCCCATCCCGACGAACAAGAACAGCACCAGCAAGGCGGACGGCCTGGGCGCCCGCGCCAGGATCAAATCGGTCACGAAATAGGCCGCCACCGCCGCCAGGATGATGACGACCCCGCCCATGGTCGGCGTGCCCCGCTTGGTGTAGTGGGCGGTCGGGCCGTCCTGGCGGATGAACTGGCCGTACGACCGGTTGGTCAAGAACCGGACGAACAAGGGCGTGCCGAACAGCGCCACCACCAGGGCCAGCGCGAACGAATACAGAATGTTCAGCATTCAGCGTCTTCCCCGGTCAAACTGTCGGCCAGCTTCCACAACTGGGCCCCGTTCGACGCCTTGATCAGGATCAGCCCGTGGTCGGCGATCGACCTCAGGTGATCGGCCAGCCCATCCGTCTGAGGCCAGAACTCGATGTCTTCCGACGCCATCCCGTGGGTGGCGGCGCCGACGCCGATCGCGCGGGCCGGCTCCCCGGCCACGATCAGGCGGGCGATGTGGTGGTCGGCCACCGCCCGACCGACTCGCAACAGCTCGGCCGACGTGGCGCGGCCCAGTTCGCGCATCTCGCCGAGAACGGCGATGACTTTCCGGCCGCCGCGCTTGCCCATTTTGGCGGCCGTCTGGATGGCCGCCCGCATCGACTCCGGGTTGGCGTTGTAGGAGTCGTCCAGCAAGATGGCGCCGCCGCTGAGATGGTGGACGGCCATCCGGTGCGGGCTGGCCGCCTCGGCCCCTTGCACGGCCGCCACCGCCTGCGGGAACTCGATCCCGGCCGCGACCGCCGCCGCCAGGGCGCCCAGCACGTTGAGGCCCTGGTGGAGGCCGACCAGGCCGGTCTCGATCCGGATGGCGCGGCCGATGTCTTGGTCCATGGCGGTCAGGCGGAGCCGCCCGTCCGGCCCCAGGCGGCGCTTCAGCCCGCGAATCCGGGCCATCTCCTCGTAGCCGAAGGTGACCACGTTCTCCGACACCCCGAAGGCCATGCCCCGGACCAGCGGGTCGTCCATGTTGAGGGCGGCCGAGCCGTTCGGCATCATGCCAGCCACCATTTCGCCCTTGGCCCGGGCGATGGCCTGGCGCGACCCGAACTCGCCCAGGTGCGCCCGCCCCACCCCCAGCACCACGGCCACGTCCGGCGGCGCGATCCGGGTCAGGGCGGCGATCTCGCCCTCGTGGTTGGCGCCCATCTCGACCACCATGAACCGCGTCTCGCGATCCGCCCGGACCACCGTCAGCGGCAGGCCGATGTGGTTGTTGAACGACTGCTCGGCCGCCACCGTCCGCCCGAATTGGGCGCAGATCCGGGCGATCAGGTCTTTGGTGGTGGTCTTGCCGACCGACCCGGTCACGCCGATGACCTTCATCTGGCCGGACGCCACCCGCGCCCGCCTAAGCGCCATCTCGGCGACATGGCCGAGGGCCGCCACCGGGTCGTCGACCAGCGCCGTCGGACCGTCCACCAGGCGGCCGACCACCGCCAGCGGCGAGCCCTTGGCGACCGCCTCGGGCACAAAGCCAAGGCCGTCGACCCGCGATCCGGGCAGGGCCACGAACACCTTGCCCGGCCCGGCCAGGCGGGAGTCAATCACCACGTCGGTCAAGATCGCGCCGCAGTCGACCTCCGGGCTGAGCCGGGCGCCAGTGGCGGTGGCCAAACCGACCGGGTTCCAGGGAATCATCGCTCGCCTTCCATCCTCGCTGCCAAGGCCCGCCCGGCGACAATCGCGTCAAGGTGGGGCCGAAGTTCCCCGCCGTAGTCAATTGTCCGTTCATGGCCCTTCCCAAGGATCACCACAGTATCGGTTGGGCGCGCCAGCGCGACGGCTTGCCCGATGGCGTCCGCCCTGTCGGGCACTTGCCTCGCCTTGGACCCGGCCCCCGCCGCCACGGCCGCGCGGATGGCGGCCGGGTCTTCGCCCCTGGGATTGTCGTCGGTGACGATGACGAAGTCGGCGCCGGCCGCCGCCGCGCGACCCATCAACTCGCGTTTGCCGTGGTCGCGGTCGCCGCCGGCGCCGACCACGGCGATCAATCGTCCGGCTGTGTGCGGGCGCAGGGCGGCCAGCACCTTGGAGATGGCGTCCGGCGCGTGGGCGTAGTCGACCACCACCAGCGGGCCGTCGGCCGACCCGTCCACCGGGCCGTCGACCGGGCCGTCCACCGGGCCGCCCGCCCGTCCGTCCACCGGCCCGCCCGCCCGTCCGTCCACCGGGCCGCCAGTCGGCCCGGCGGCCGGGCCGCTACCTGAGTCGCCCGCAGGGTCGCTCGCAGGGTCGCTCGCCCGGCCGGGCGCCACCACTTCCATGCGCCCCGGCACGGCCCTGACCGAGGCCACCCCGGCCGCCGCCGCCCGCCCGTCCACGCCCACAGCCATGGCGCTGACCAGGGCCAAGGCCGCGTTGGTGCGATTGTAAGCGCCGGGCAGACGGACCGAGGCGTCGATCACGGCCCCGCCCGGGCCGGTCAGGCGGAAACTGGTCCGCCCGCCCTGGGGGCGGCCCGGCCGCTCCAACCAGTCCGCCGGGGCCGACCGAGACAGCGTTTCTACCGGGATCTCAGCCTGGCGGGCCAGCCGCCGCCCCCACTCGTCCTCGAGGTTGACCACCCCCCGGCGGGCGTGGGCCGGGGTGAACAAGGCCGCCTTGGCGGCGAAATAGGC
>JAIROU010000292.1 GCA_031257375.1 Bifidobacteriaceae bacterium | reverse complement strand
GGGGGGGGGGGGGGGCCCGGGACCAGGGCCCTTGGCGGGCAGGAAGACGATCCGAGCTTTGGCCGGCCCCGCAGTGGAGGCCACGCCGTCCGCGATGCCGAGGTCTTGGCCGTCGACTGAGCCGGTGACGTCGTGGGCGCCGGGGGTCAAGGAGTGGTAGGTGGCCGATGCCGAGCCCCCGCCCAGTGGCGGGGCGAACGACCCCGCCGCCGCCGAACCGGGCGCGGGCTCCGGGCCGTAGTCGACCGGCTGGGCGGCCAGGGCGATGGCGCCGGGGCCGACCACCACGCCAGAACCGCCGCCAGCACCCCCGCCGCCAGCACTCGCAGTGGTGCCGGCGGGCACTGACAAGGCCACCGGGCAGGGCTCCTGGACGCCGCCGCGCCAGCAGGAGGCGAGGTTGCCGTTGGCGTCGCGCAAGGTCGCGGTCACGGTTTGGCCGGCCGGGTCGCCGACCCGGCCGGGCGCGGGCGGGCTGGTCAGCTCCGAGCGCGCCCCGGACGGCGGCCCGCCCACGAACAGAGCGGCGCGGGCGAAGCTGGACCCGCCCGCCTCAGTCGGAATGGGCGAACCGCCCAGGCTCACACCGATCCCGGCCCAACCGGCACGGGTGGAGACGATCTTGATCGAAGCCCGCCCGTCGGCCCCAGTCTCGAAAGAGCCGCGCGGGCAGTGGCCGGCCGGGCCGGCCAGGGCCGTCACGCCGGGCGGCAGTTGCGGCGTCACGCACTGGCCCGCGACCGGCTTGGCGCCCGGGCCGCCCATGACGGTGACGGTCAGGTCGTAACCGGCCGCGCCGTCGGCGGCCGGCGGGGCGGCCCCCGGCTGGCTCGGGGTCAAGGTGAACGATGACGCCGACGCCCGCCCGGCGTCCGCCGCGAAGGTCACGTCGCCGGGGCCGACCGCGAAGGTGGCCGCCCCAGACGGCTCAACCCGCCCCGAGACCGGGAAGACCCCGGCGGCGGCCGAAATGATCGGGGCAAAAGCCAAGCCCGGGGTGTAAACCCCGTCCCGGCGGCATCGTTCCGGAACCGGTGACAGATCGGCCGCGCAACTGACGACGGTCACGGTCTTGGCGCCCGGCGCCGACCCGGACGCGAAGACCGGCGTCCCGGCCCCGCCGGGACCGCCCGCGGGCAGGGTGAAGACGACCTTGGCCCCGGGCACGCCGTTGCCGTAGCGGTCCTGGACCACCACCCGCGCCCACGAGCGCTGGCTCAGGTCGTTCAGCACGGCAGCGGGGAAGGTCTCGAAGGAGGCGGCGGTGCGGGCCGGGTCGACCGGCCCGGCCACGAACAGCGCCCCCCTCAGGCTCTGCTGGGCGGCGGGCTGGCTTTGGGCCGGGCCGACCGGCTCCGGCTGGCCGGCGTAGCCGGCGAAGGCTTTGACCCAGACCCAGCCGGCCTTGTTCCCGGGCGCGGCGAACTCGACCTCAGCCCGCCCGGAGGAGTCCGAGAGGCCGGCTTCGACGGTGGTCCAAGGGCCGTCCCCCGGCCCCTGCCTCGTGCCGGCGGTCCACTGGAACCGGACCGGAACGCCGGGCAGCGGGCGGCCCTCGGCGTCCCGCACCACCACCTCGGCGACGTGTTTGCCGACCCCGCCGACCGGTTTCGGCGTCCCGGCGGTCGGGATGGTCAATTCCGAGTTGGGGCCGGACGGCAGCCCGCCCGTGAAGTCCAAAGCGACCTTGCCGTCGTTTCGCAGCGCGCCGCCGGAGGCGTCGCGCACGGTCAGCAGCGGCTGGTCGGGCGAGCCCTTCAAGGCGGCGGTGATCGTCTTGGGGCCCACCTGCGGGGAAGTGAACCAGCAGGTCGCCGCCCCGTCCTTGGTCACAGCCGTGACCCGGCCGGGACCGCGCACACCCGCCCCGCCTCCAGCACCACCCGCACCAGCCCCGCACACGGCTGTCGCCCCGGCGGGCACCTGGAAGACCACTTCCGCCCCGTCGACCGGATCGCCGAGGGCGTCGCGCACCTGGGCCGTGACCGGCAGGGCGGCTGCCCCGTCGGCCAGGGCCGGGCCGGGCGGCTGGGTCAGCCAGGACCGGTCGGCCGCCGCCGCGCCGGACCGGAAGCGGACCGTGAACGGCCCGTCCACATCGGCCCAGCCGCCGCCCTGGAAGACCTGGACGCGGCCGGTGAACTGGCCCGCCACCGCCGAGCGCAAACGCCAGACGTGGCGCCCGTAGTCGGCCGAGCCGGCCGCCCCGGTCGCGCCCTCGGCGCCGCCGTCCACCTGGACGGCCGGGTTCAGCCCGGCCAGGCGCACCCGCGCGCCGGGAACCAGCAGGTCGGCCGTCGAGCGGGCGGTCACGGTCAGCTGGTAGGCGTCGGCCGACAGGCCGGTGGCCGGCACCGACACCGAGCCGCCGCTGACCGGGTCGGCCGTGTTCGGGTCGATCTCCCAACTCGACTGGCCGGGCGCGGCCGGCCCGGAGGTGAAGGAGACGGCCTTGGGCGAGGCGTCCAAGGCGGCCGAGCCCAGACGCGCGGAGACCGGGAACGTGCCCGGCTCCAGCGACGTGAACTCGACGCGGGCCAGGCCCGGTTGGAAGACGCCGCCCGCCCGGCACCAGCTCGGCGCGCCCGCCTGGTCGTCCGCGTCGCAGGTCTTGACGGTGGCCTGTGGCGCCGTCTCGCCTTTGACGTTCGGCCCCGGCACGTTCGGCGAGCCTTGGCCGATCGCCAGGGTGACCAGTTTCCCGCCGAGCGGGTTGCCGAAGGCGTCGCGGACGGTCACCTGCCCGTAGTGGGCCGCCCGGCCATCGGCCAGGACGAGGTTCTGCGAGACCTCGAAACTGGACCGGGCCAGATCGGCCGGCCCGGCCACGAAGGCCAGGTCGACCGGGCTGCCGCCGACGATCTGGGCGCCGGCGTAATAGGCGCAGCCGTGCCAGTCGCCGGCCTCGGTCGAGGTGAACGGCGCCGTCGCCAGACCGGTTGAATCGGTCACGGCCGAGGCGAACTGCGTCGTCGCCGAGGGCGCCTGGGAGCAGAAAGCGGCCGGGTCGGACGGGTCGCCGCCCAAGAAGAAGCGGAACTGGATCGGCACATCGGCCTGTTCGACCGAGTTGCCGCGCTGGTCCAAGAGGCGCGCCCGCACCAGGTAGGTCGCCCCCGGCGCGCCGACCTGGAGCGGGCCGGACGGGCTGCGGCTCAACTCCGAGCGGGCCGGCGAGACCGGCCCGGCCACGAACTGAACCTCAGCCGGGGAGTCTTTGGCAATCGGCGTCCAGGCGGCCGTGCCGCCCAGGCGGGCCGCGGCGGTGACGTCATAAACCCCCGCCGCGGTGGCGGTGACGTCGAGGTCGGCCAAGCCGGTGGCCGGATCGACCGGCACGTCGAGGTGGCCGCCGGGGGAGGAGAGCCCGGCGGCGGTCAGCCCGGGCGGCAAGCTGAACCGGACCTCGGCCCCGGCGGGCGGGTTGCCGTGGGCGTCAAGAACATGAGCCCGGACGGTCAGCTTGGACTGGCCGTCCGCCGGGGCGGTGACCCCGGGCGCCTCCAAGCGGGACGCGGACGCCGCGATCGGCCCGGCGGCGAAACGGATGGTGGCCGGGCCGGGGGGGATCGCCTGCGACCCGACCGTCGCCCGCACCTGGTACGCGCCCGCCCGGGTGCTCGAGAAGGTGACCGTCAAAACCCCGGCGGCGTCGGTCTGGTGCGGGCCGGGCTGGCTTATCGAGACGTCGCCGGGCACGTCGAAGAAGACGTCGCTGTCGGCCACCGGCCGGCCGGAGGCGTCCCGCAAGGTCACCACGCCCTGCCAGGAGTCGGCGCCATCGGCCACCACCGCCGGGTGCCCGGCCGAGATGGGCGTGGTCGGCGCGACCGCCCAACTGGAGCGCGCGGCATCGGGCGCGGCCGGGGCGAACTCCAAATCGGCCGAGCCGACCTCGACGCCGCCGACCGAGGCCGTCACCTTGACCGTCTCGCCGCCCCGCCGGGCGTCCACGATCCGCACCCGGGCCAGCCCGGCGGCGGACGAGTTGACCGTCAAAGTGCGGCCTGGGCTGGCCGCCCCGACGATCGCGGCCGAGCCGTCAACCGTGAAGGTGACCGGCTGGCCGGCCACCGGGTTGCCGCCGACGGCCGCGTCCTTGACCGCCACCTCGGCGAAGTGGGAGGCCTGGCCGTCGTTGAGGACGGCGGTCCCGGCCGAAGACGTGAAGGTCGAGGCCGCCGGGACGGCCGGACCGGCCACGAACCGGGCCGTCAGCGTGGCGCCGACCTGGCCGGACGGCGCCGCCGCCTCGACCTCGTAATCCCCGGCTGTCGACTCCGTCCAGTCCGGCCACACCGCCACCCCGGCGGTCGAGTTGACCGTCTTCGAACCGGCCCAGGCGCTCGCGCCCTTGAGCCGCCAGCGGAAGGTCACCGGCACCGGCGCGGCCGTGTACAGATTGCCGGAAGCGTCGAACAGTTCGACGGTCGGGTGGTGGAACTCGGTCCGCACGGTTTTGGGGGCCGGCGCCGTCGGGATGGTGAAGACCGACCGGCCGGGCGACAGATCGGCGTTGGTGAAGACGGCCTGGGCGGGGCTGCCGTCGGTGATCGGGTCCGCCCCGGCGCCGGCCCGGAGGCTGGCCGTGATCGGGTAGGCACCCGTCACCTGGGAGACCAGGACCAGGCGGGCCTGGCCGGCGGCGTCGGCCGCGACCACCACGTCGGCCGGGCCGGACACGGCCGGGCCGGGGCCGGGCGAGCCGGGCGCGGCCGGGCTGATGGCCGTGACGTGCGCCGGGATGGCGAAGACGACCTCGGCGCCGGCGGCCGGGTTGGACTGCGCGTCCATCACTAAAGCCCGGACGACCTGCTGCTCCAGGCCGTCGGCCTTGGCCGGGCCGGAGTCGGGGCCGATCAGCCGGGAGTTGGCGGCGGCCGGCGGGCCGGGTTTGAACAGCGCCCGCGCGACCTTGTCGCCCGCCCCCGGCGCGCCCAGCGACAACCGGTCGCCGCCCAGTTCGACGGTCACGTCGAAGGTTCCGGCCTTGGTCGAGGTCAGGTCGAAGACGGCGGCGCCCGACTGCCCGGAGGCCGGACCGGTGGTGACGGCGTGCTCGGTGACCGTCCCGGCAGCCGGGTCGGCCACTTTGACGACCGCCTTGACCGAGTTGAGCGGCCGGTTCAGGGCGCCGCGCAGGTGGACCACCACCCGGTAGGAGTCGGCGCCGTCGGCGGTGGCCGGGTCGCCCTGGTTGGCCGGGTCGCGGGCGACGGTGAACCAGGACTTGTCCGGCGCGGCGCTGTCGGCCGCGAAGGTGACGTTCTGGGGGGCGGTCTGATCCGAGCCGACCAGCCCGACCACCGGGAAGACGCCGTCGAACTCGGAGACTATCTGGGCGGTCAGGTGGCCGTCCGGGCCGGACCGGCCGGACACCGATTTCAGGCCGCTGGCCAGCGGCTCGAAGACGGGGCCGGGCCCGGCGGCGGTCAGTTTGAAGCCGAGCTCCACCCCGGCGATCGGGTTGCCGGAGGCGTCCTGGGCTTTCAGGCGCGCCCACAGCGGGTGCAGGCCGGTCGCCAGGGCGGTGGTGTCCTGGACCTCGAACGAGGCCAAGGTCTTGGCCAGGTCGAGCGGCCCGGCCACGAACCGGGCGCGCTGGGGCGAGCCGGCGACGGGATGGCCGCCTATATAGGCGCGCACTATGAAGTCCGCCACCGCCGTCGAGGCGAACTCGACCGCCGCCAGGCCGGCCGCGTCGGCCGCCACCGTGTCCTCGGTCAGGTGCGCGTCATCGGGGCCGTGGCGGAACATCACCACGGTCCCCGGCGCCGGGTTGCCGAAGGCGTCGCGGGCCTGGACCTCGGCCCGGTGGCGCTCTTGGCCGTCAGCCACCTTGGTGGCGCCCCCGGCCGCGGTCGGCACCGTCAGTTGGGACTTGTCCGATGCCGCCGGACCGGCCGTGAAGGTCAGCTTGGCCAGGCCGCTGGTCGCCAGAGTGGTGGTCTCGAGGGCGTTCTTGACGGTCGAGATGTCCTTGCCGACCACCTTGGCGCCGACCTGGTGGACCCCCGCCCGGGTGGACGTGAAATCGACGGTCGCGTAGCCGCCCGCGATCGGCGCGGCCACGGTCACGGCCGGGCCGCCGACCGTCGACTGGCCGCCGACGGTCGCGGTCAGGCCGGCCGGGACGGCGAAGACGACCTGGCCGGCGCCGACGTTGTTGCCGTTGACGTCCCGCACCCGGGCTTTGACCTCGAGCGGGGCGGCGCCGTCGGCCGGGGCCGACCCGTCCGGCTGGACAAGCCAGGAGTTGACGGCCGCCGGGGCGTCGGCGTTGAAACGCAGCTGGGCCGGGACCGGGCCGATGTCGGCCCACTGGTTGCCCGCCGTCAAGACTTGGACGGTGGCCGTGAAGGTTCCGGCCGTGGCCGAATAGAGCGTCCAGGTGTGGGCGCCGTAGTTGGCCGAGCCGGGCGCCCCGGTCTGGCCCAGGGGCCCGCCCGCCTCGGCGATTTTGACCTTGGCCGTGTCCAGGCCGCCCAACCTGACCGCCGCGTCCGGGACCAGGATGCCGCTGGCCGACCTGACCTGGACGGTCAGGCTGTAGGCGTCGG
>JAIROU010000084.1 GCA_031257375.1 Bifidobacteriaceae bacterium | reverse complement strand
CGGGCAGCCGGGCGCCCTCCAGCGGCCGGGCGCCGGGCAGGTTGTCGATGGCGATCAGCGCCAGGCCTTCCCGCGCCGCCCAATCCGCCAAGCCGGCGACGTCGGCGTGGTGGACCACGTTCAGATAGCGGTCGGTGACCATGGCCCCGCGTCGGTTCCAGCGCCGCTTGCCGACAATGTGCACCCCGCCGGCGCCGAAGGCGTTGGCCGTCCGCACGATCGCGCCGATGTTGAAATCGTGCTCCCAGTTCTCCACCGCCACGTGGAACGGATGGGCGCGCCCGGCCAGGTCGGCCCGGATGGCCGAGCGCTTCCAATAGCGGTAGCGGTCGACCACATTGCGCCGGTCGCCCTCGGCCAGCAGCGCCTGGTCGTAACGGTCGTCGCCCGGCCAAGGGCCTTCCCAAGGCCCCACGCCGACGACCGGCGCCTCGAACGGGTCGGCGCCGGCGGCATCGTGAACGGCGGCGGGCGCGGGACCGGGAAATGCGGCGGGCGCGGCATCGTGAACGGCGCCTGAACCGGCATCGGGCAAGACGGCGGGCGGGGGGCTGGACGAAACGGCGTCGGGATGATTGCGGCCCATGCCTGGCACCGTACCCTAGAGGGCGTGCTGACACACCTGGCCGCGATGGCGGCCGCAACGACCGAGGTCGTGGCGCTGCCCGGCTGGCTCGACCCGAACATCTTGATCAAGGCCTTCGTGTCTTGGCTGGGGCCGTGGGCGCTGGTCGGCGTCTGCGCCGTGGTCTTCGCCGAGACCGGCCTGATGGTCGGTTTCTTCCTGCCCGGCGACTCGCTGCTGTTCACGCTGGGGGTGTTCATCGGCGCGGGCGAGGTCAAGGTGGAATGGTGGGTGGCCTGCCTGTCGATCGCGCTCAGCGCGGTCGCGGGCGACCAGACCGGATACTGGATTGGGCGCGGGCTTGGGCCGAAGGTGTTCAACAAGCCCGACTCGCGGTTCTTCAAACGGGAATACGTTGACAAGACGCGGGCCTTCTTCGACAAATACGGCGGGCGCACCATTGTCATGGCCCAATATGTGCCGATTGTACGCACGTTTGCACCAGTGGTGGCTGGCGTGGGTCGAATGAATTACCGGCACTTCGTCTCTTTCAACATCATCGCCGCCTTCTCCTGGGGGATCATCCTGCCGCTGGCCGGGATCGGGCTGGGCCAATTCAAGTGGGTCGGGGACAACATCGACCTGCTGATCATTCTGATCGTCCTGGCCTCGGTCACGCCGATGCTGGTCGAATACCTCCGCCACCGCGCCCAGCGCAAACGGCTGGCCGCTGCCCCGGCCGAGTCTGTGTCCGCGTCCGCCGGCGGCGCCGAGGCGCCGTCCCCCGAACCGGCGACTTCGCCGGTGGACATTCCCTGACGGGCGGGCGCCCCGTCCTCGCGGCGCGGCTTGCACCTCCCGCGGCCGCTGAGCTCGGCATCGACACCCCTGCTTTCCACGTCCGCCGCGACCAGCGCCGCGCGGCGTAGCCTCGGACTCGCGCCAAAGCCAACGCGGGGCGCGGCGGGCTCCGCCCGGGCGCCACTTGTAAACCCGGGGACGGTCCTTTCGTCTCAAACCCGGGGACGGTCCTTTCGTCTCAAACCCGGGGACGGTCCTTTCGTCTCAAACCCGGGGACGGTCCTTTCGTCTCAAACTCGGGGACGGTCCTTTCGTCTCAAACTCGGGGACACTCCTTCAGGCTCCCGGCCCGGCCCTGGCTCCGGCAGGCCGCCGGTTCCGGGCGGACACGCAGGTAGCATGACTGCGTGCGGCTTTCGCGGCGATTCAACCAGCCTGGCCAGGCCGGCCAGACCGGCCAAGTGAACGCGATAGCGCGGGAGCGTTCCCGCCTGGTGGCGGCCGGCGCGAAGTTGACCGACCTGACCGACTCCAACCCGACCCATTGCGGGCTCGGCAGCCCGGCGGCGTTGGAGGCTGTGGCCCGCGCCGCCCGCCGCTCGGGCCGCTACGAACCGGACCCCAAAGGCCCACTTGAGGCGCGCGAGGCGCTGGCGGAGCGGTTCGGCGGCGGCCCGGACGACTACTGGCTGACGGCCAGCACGTCCGAGGCCTATTCATGGGTCTTCGCCGTCCTGGCCGATCCAGGCGAGGCCGTCGCCACGCCCGCCCCCGGCTATCCGCTGATCGAGCCGCTGGCCGCCCTGGCCGGATTAACGACGTTGGAGTGCCGCTGGCACTACTTGGAACCGGACGGCTGGTGCCTCGACCCGGTCGCGCTGGCCCGCGCCGCCGAATCGGGAGCCCGAGCCTTTGTGCTGGTCAACCCCGGCAACCCGACCGGCGCCTATGTCAGCCCCGCGACCGCCCGGACCGTGGTCGAGGCTTGCCAGGCCGCTGGCGCGGCCCTGATCGCGGACGAGGTCTTCGGCCCGTTCCACCTCGAGGCCCCGCCGACCTCGCTGGCCGGGCGCGACGACGTGGTCACGTTCGCCTTCAGCGGCCTGTCCAAGCTGCTCTGCGCCCCGCAGTTGAAGCTCGCCTGGATCCGCCTGTCCGGCCCCGCCCGCGACCTCGCCCCGACCCGCGACGCCTTGGACCAGGTCGCCGACACCTTCCTGTCGCCCGCCCTGCCCGTCGCCTTGGCCCTGCCCGAGCTATTGGCCATGTCCGATGCCGTCGTCTCAGCCACCCGCGCCCGCCTGGCCGCCAACCTGGCCGCCGTGCGCCAGGCTTTCGGCTGCGACCCTTACCGCCTGCGGCGCTGCGAAGGCGGATGGAGCGCCATCCTCGACCTGCCGCCGGACTGGGGCCGTGATCCGGCCGGATCGCCGCCACATGGCAGAGCCGCCGAACCGGCGGTCCGGCTGATGCGAGAACACGGTCTGGCGGCCCACCCAGGCTGGTTCTACGACATCGTCGACCGCCCCGCCCTGGTCCTGTCTCTGCTGCCCGAACCCCTCCAGTTCGAACAAAACTGCGCCCGCCTCCATGCCGCCCTAACACAACTCGGGGACGGTCCTTTGGTTCCATACCGGGGGACAGACCTTTTGTCCTGACAAGGGAGTGTCCCCAAGTTTGAGACGGAAGGACCGTCCCCGGGTTTATTGGAGGTCCAGGTCGGATAGGCCGTAGAGCCGGTGGTAGGGGACGCCTAGGGCTTCGATGCGGTCGCGGGCGCCGGTCGAGCGGTCCACTATCACGGCCACCGCTTTGACCTGGGCTCCGGCCGAGCGCAGGGCTTCCACGGCGGCGATGACTGAGCCGCCGGTGGTGGAAGTGTCCTCGACCGCGACGACGGCCCGCCCGGACACTTCCGGGCCTTCGATCCGGCGCTGCAGGCCGTGCGCCTTGGCGTCCTTGCGGACCACGAATGCGTCCAGGTCCAGGCCGCGCGAGGCGGCGGCGTGCAGCATGGCGGTAGCCACCGGATCCGCGCCCAGCGTCAGGCCGCCGACCGCCGAATAGTCCTCACCGGCCAGCAGACCCTTTTCCTCGAGCAGGTCCACCAGCAAATGCCCGACCAGCGGGGCGGCCCGGTGATGCAGGGTGATCCGGCGCAGGTCGACGTAATACGAGGCCTCCCGGCCGGAGGCCAAGGTGACGCGCCCGCGGATGACCGCTAGCTCCGCGATCAGCCGCCGGAGTTGCTCGCGCGGGTCGAGGGGCGCCAGGTCGGCCGCCGAGGTCACGTCAGATCCTTTCCCATGGCGCCCGGCCGGACCGGCCGACCGGGCCAAACGGCATCGGCGGCCAATCCGTGCGGGCGGGACGGCACTGGCGGTGCCCAGGCGCGCGCGGCCGACGGGCGGGTCAACGGTCCTCGACCTGGCTGAGCGCGCGCACCAGCGCGCGCGGCAGGAGGCGGGCGACCTGGCCGACCAGGGCGTAGCGCAAGGTCGGGGTCGAGAGCACGACTCCCCGGCGGACGTCCGAGAGGGCCTTGGCCACCACGTCGGCGGCCGCGAGCCAGGCGAACGACGGATAAGACAAATAGTCCAGCCCGGCCCGCGAGTGGAACTCGGTGCGCGTCAACCCCGGCAGGAGGCAGGTGGCCGTCACGCCGGTGCCTTTCAACTCGACCGCCAGGCCCTCGGTGAAGGTCTTGACCCAGGCCTTGTCGGCCCCGTAGCTGCTGGACGCCAGGTAGGCGGCGATCGATGAGACGTTCAAGATGGCGCCCCGGCCGCGCGCGATCATGGCGCGGGCGGCGGCGTGCGACAAGACCATGACGGCGTGGACCATGACTCGTTCCATGGCCGTCAGGTCTTTCACGGAGGCGTCGACAAATTGCTGGCGGACGGCGAACCCGGCGTTGTTGACCAGCAGCCCGATGGGCCTGGCCGGCGCCTTGACGCGGGCCGCCACCCGGTTCAGGTCGCGCTCCTTGGCGAGGTCGGCCGGCAAGACCTCGACCCGCACCCCGGCGGCCGATCGGATTTTGGCGGCCACCTGCTCCAGGCGGGCCTCGTCGCGCGAAACCAGCACCAGATTGTGCCGAACGGTGGCGAGTTGCCAGGCGAATTCCTCGCCCAGGCCGGCGCTCGCCCCGGTGATCAATGCTGTGCCCATAAGCCAAGCCTACTTGGCCGGTCCAGCCCGGCCGCCTAACCTGGGCTCATGCGGATCGCCACTTGGAATGTCAACTCGTTGCGCGCCCGGCTCGGGCGAGTGCTGGATTACCTGCAAGAACACCAAATCGACGTGCTGGCCATGCAAGAGACCAAGGTCAAAGAGGCGGACTTCCCGGCCGCCGAGTTCGAGCGCTTGGGCTACCAAGTGGCCCACCGGGGTTTCAACCAATGGAACGGGGTGGCGCTCGCCTCACGCCTTGGATTGTCCGATGCCGCCGTCGTATTCCCAGGTCAGCCCGCCTTCGGGAAGCCCGGCCAGGCGGCGGCGGTGGAGGCGCGGGCGATCGGCGCGAACTGCGGCGGCGTCACCGTGTGGTCGCTCTATGTGCCCCACGGGCGCGGCCCCGACGACCCGCACATGGCCTACAAGCTGGCCTTCCTGAAGGCTTTGGCGGCCGATGCCGCCGATCGGCTGGCCGCCGACCCTTCGGCCCAACTCGCGCTGGTCGGGGATTTCAACGTCGCCCCGCTCGACACCGACGTCTGGGATCCGGCGGCCTTCGAGGGCCTGACCCACATCTCGCCGGCCGAGCGGGCGGCCCTGGCCGGCCTGGCCGAGGCCGGCCTGCGCGAGGTCACCCGCGAGCACCTGCCGGGCGAGCACCTTTACACCCAGTGGGATTATCAGCAGCTCCGCTTCGCCAAGAACCAAGGCATGCGGATCGACTTCGCCTTCTGCTCACCGGCCCTGGCCAATCGGGTGACCTCGGCCGCAATAGTCCGCGACGAGCGCAAGGGCAAGGGCGCGTCGGACCACGTGCCGGTCCAACTGACCATCGAGTGATGCGCCCGGCGCGCGCGGGCGGGGCGGGGGCGCGCGAAATGCGGGTTACAGGTGGACCAGCATGCGGGTGTTGCCGAGGGTGTTCGGTTTGACGCGGGCCAGGTCGAGGAACTCGGCCACGCCGTCGTCGTGGGAGCGGAGCAACTGCTCGAAGACTTTGTGCGTGACGGGGATGCCCTCGATCGGCCTGAAGCCGTGGGCGGCGAAGAAGCCGACCTCGAAGGTCAGGCAGAACAAGCGGTCCAAGCCCAGGTCGCGGGCGCGTTTGAGGAGCGCTTCGACCAGCCGGCGCCCCACCCCCCGGCCGCGCCACCGGGGCGCCACGGCCAGGGTGCGGATCTCGCCCAGGCCCTTCCACATGACGTGGACGGCGCCGCAGCCGATGACCGCGCGGTCGTGGTCCACCGCCACCAAGAACTCCGGCAAGGCCTCGTAATAGCTCACCGGCGCCTTCGCCACCAGCAGTTTCTGGTCCACATAGGGCGCCGCCAACTCCCGGATGGCTTTGACATCCGGGCTGCGGGCCGGACGGATCTCGAATTGGCGTGACACACCCCCCATCCTCCCACCAAGCCAGCCAAGCCCGCCAAGCCCGCCCGCCCGGCCTCGCTCGCCATTCGACTGGTGCCACCGATGCTAGCATATATGTCATGTTGCGAACCACTGTTTATCTGCCGGATGACTTGAAGCGCCGCGTCGAGGGGGCCGCCTCGGCGCGGGGCGTGGCCGAGGCGCAGGTCATTCGCGAAGCCCTGGACCAGGGATTACCGCCCGCCCGACCCCGCCCATCACTCGGCCTGTACGCCAGCGGCGATCCGCTCAGCGACAGGGTAGATGAGATCCTGGCCGAAGGTTTCGGCGCCTCGTGATCGTTGACACCAGCGCCCTGCTGGCCCTGTTTGATCTGTCGGATCCCGCCCACGACGCCGTGGCGGCGGTCATCGGCGCGGCCACTGAGCCCCTGGTGGTGTCCCCCTACGTGATCGCCGAACTCGACTACATAGTGCTGACGCGGCATGGCCAACGGGCCGAGCAAGCGATACTGGCGGAACTGGCCGCAGGAGCTTGGGACCTGGCGGCGGTGTCGGCCGACCACCTGCGCGCGGCCTTGAGGATCGTCAAGCGCTACGCCGACCAGCCGATCGGCGTCACCGACGCCTCGCTGCTGGTGCTGGCCGAAGAGCGGGGCCGGGCGGCCATCGCGACCCTCGACCGGAGGCACTTTCAGTTGTTGCGATTCTCGGACGGGAGCGCCCCGGCCCTCCTGCCCTGACGGGCCCCGGCGGCATCGGGCAATCCTGGCGGCGCGGGGCCGGGGCGCGCGGCCGATGACCGTCTTGCCGGGCGCCGGCAGTGGCAGGATTGTCAGTGGTGGTCGCCGGCTGAAGAATCGCGAGGAGCGTTACACCCATGGACCAGTCGGCTCTCTCCCCGGCCGCGCG
>JAIROU010000078.1 GCA_031257375.1 Bifidobacteriaceae bacterium | reverse complement strand
GCGGACAACACCAAGTTCAGTCGCCACAAGGAGGTCAGGGGCGTCGGCTACGCCCGCTACGACAATTACGACGCGATCGAGGTGCCGTTCACGGACGCCATCCCCAGCGACTACGACGGCGTCATGGGCGTGCCGATCAGCTTCCTGGACAAATACAACCCAGACCAGTTCGACATCCTGGCGAATGGCGATGATCGAGACGAGATGGCAGCGCTCGGAGTGACACGGCTTGGGCCGGAATACGTCGGCAATGTTGGGAGAACCAAGTTGGGGCTCGCGTCAACCCGAAAGGCAGCGTTCAAGCGCATCCCGATACGAAGGAAGGTGGCGGCGTGGACGAGGCCGACATCATCATCACCAACCCGCCGTTCAGCCAGGGCGATCGACCGGTGGCCCTAGGTAGAGCGCGTCCTGACCCGCTTCAGGGGCGCCTTCGCCTACGTCGACGCCGACCTGGGCGGCGGGGAAGTCCTCAAACTGTGCCGGCTGCGCTACACCGGGCGCGCGAACATCTGGGGATTCGCCATCTGGCGGGCGTCCCACGACGACTACCAAGACGCCTGGCTGCCGTCAGGCTCCCCATCCGGGCCGGTCGAAGACGCCCTCGACACCGCCTGCGGGCTCCACCTCGCCGACCCCACAGCCTGGACCTGAACCGCCAACGAACTTACCGGCATAACCACTAGCTCGCTCAAGGAGAGGGACAGTGCAAGTACGCCCAGCCCTCCATTTACCCTCCATTTACCCCCATTTACCCTCCATTTTGGGTGACATAGCCTAAGCGCCCCGAACCGCGCGGTGCCAGTTGAGCGTGCCGACTTGACAAACCGCGCCCCTAACACCGCATCCGACGCCGAATTCGCTTGTGCTCTCGGTGGTAGTGTGACCGTGTCTGGTTCGCGCCCGTGGAATCTGGAGGCTCCTGATGCCCCTTTTGCCGCCATCCCGCATCCGCAGGCCCCTTACCACCGTGGCCGCAGCGTCTTTCGCTGTTCTGGCGGTCACCGTCTTGACGGTGCGCGCCGGGGGAGGGGAGGTCGCCGCAGCGCCCGGCCTGGCCGTGTACGACGCCTGCAAGCCGGTCGACGCGATTTGGGTACGCGGGTCTGGCCAAGTCGTCTCCCAAAGTGTTAGCGCCGAAAACTGGACCAACCAGTACCGGCGGTTCCGGTCAGAGCTGGAACGCCGTTTGGGCGATGAGACGGTCCACTTCTACGAGTTGGGTTTTGAACCGATCACGGGTTACCAGTACCCCGCCGAGGCGGTCGGGACAGGTGACTGGGATGCAATCTCCTCGAGTCTCGGGGCGCTCTTCAGCGGCGGCCAGTCTTACGAGTACGGCGCGTCCGTGGACCAGGGGGTGGGGGAGCTGAGCATGTACGTCAAGCTTCGTTTGATCACCTGCCCAGACACGTTGTTCGTGGTGGGCGGGTACTCGCAGGGAGCGCAGGTTGCCGGCGAGGCCTATGTCGAGGAGTTGACACCCCTAGAGCGGTCGGCGGTGGTGTTCACCATGTTGTTCGGCGACCCCAAGCTGTATCTGCCTGAAGGCTCGGTCGATTGGGCGGACTGGCACGACGACGAGCACAGCAATACGCCGCCGGCTTGCCAGGGCCGCGGGTTGTCTGAGTGGCGGCGCGGTGTGCCCAACTGCCGGACGAACGCCGGTTCGTTGGGGTCGCGGGTACCGTACCTACCGGCCTCATGGTCTGACACGACCGGATTGTGGTGCGCTGATCGGGATTTCATCTGCGGGTCGGCCAGCGCGCCGTGGACCCTCGACGGACACATGGCATACTCCCAGAGCGGAGCGATTGACGAAGGCGTGCGCGAGGCCGTCGAGCGTCTGCAGGCGAGGATGCCCGGATCGACCTTCAACACTAAGTGGCTGACTGTGAAGCAAGGGGCGGTAGGGCTTGATGTCGTGTTTGTGGTCGACTCGACCGGATCGATGACCTCGCGCATCGCCGCCGCCAGGGCTTTAGCGTCGACACTGGCCGGCGATGTGGTCGGGCGCAGCGGGCGTGTCGCCCTGGTGGAGTACCGAGACGCCGGCGACCGTTTCACGGCAAGGGTCCTGACCCAGTTGGCTGCGGACGACAGTGATTTCACCCGGGCGTTGAACGGCATCCGTGTCGGCGGCGGTGGCGACGCCCCGGAAGCCTTGTTGCACGCGCTAAAGACCGCGATGGAGGGTGTCGACTGGACACCGGGCGCGACCAAGGCGATCGTGGTCCTGACAGACGCGGGCTTCCACTCTCCTGACAGGGTGGACGGCACCACTTTGGCGCAGGTGGCGGCTCTGAGCCTGTCGATCGACCCGGTCAACGTCTACCCCGTGGTGCCAGCCAGTTTGGCGTCCGCGTACGCGGAGTTGGCCGAGGCCACCACCGGGCAGGTCGTGGCCGACACGGGAGACACGGCCGAAGCGTTGTTGGAGGCCTTGACCAGAGTGATCGACCGTCCTGTGGCACGCTTGCCTCTGAACACCTATGAGGCGGCTCCCGGGGACGAGGTCTTCTTCGACGGAAGCTCCTCATACTCGGTGGACTCAGAAATCGCGGCTTGGGACTGGGATTTCGACGGGGACGGAGTCTACGAAGTGACCGATGGCGGGTCCACGGCTTCATATGTCTATGAGGACCGGTTCGACGGGTTCATGCAGATGCGAGTGTGGGATGCGGCCGGGCTGGTGGCGAGCACGTCCGTGCGGGTGCTGGTGGGCGCCGACGCCGTCGCATCTGAAGACGAACCACGGGATCTGACCGCCGAGGTTGACGGCTACACGGCGACGGTGTCTTGGACGACCGCCCAGGATCCGCCGAGCGCGTGGCGCGTCACGCTGAACGGCGTCGAATTGGGCTACGCGCCGCCCGAGGCCCGCTCGGTTGGGTTGACAGATCTAGCTTGGGACGGGCCGAACCTGGTCGGTATCACCCCGCTATATGCAGAGGTCGGATTGGGCGAGACGGCATTGATCGACTT
>JAIROU010000490.1 GCA_031257375.1 Bifidobacteriaceae bacterium | reverse complement strand
TCCGAGTCGCGCGAGTCGGCGGTCGGGCCGACCCAGGCGACGGCCGCGAAGGCGCCGCAGGCCAGCGCCAGACAGGTGGTGACGATGGCTGAGATCAGCACCAGCAGCGGCAGCTGGCGGTGCTTCGGCGCGGTCGGGGGGGTGGGGGCGGTTGGTTTGGGCGGCGTCGGAGTCGATGTCATGGTCCACCAATCGGTTGTGCGTTAGCGCCGGGTGCGGGCTCGGGCACTGCGCCCCGGCCGGTAATTTCACCTACCGGAGAGGTTACCCTACCAGGTGGCGCTGGTCACGGGCCAAGAGGCGAGAATACTGCGCCGACGCCCGCCATTGGCGATGGCCGGGCGGGCTGTGGTGTGCGGAATACTTGACTCCGGTAGTTGATGCTCCTCAGACCGCCCGATGGCGGCTTCGACGACAGTTGCGGCCCAGCGTGAACGGTGTGGTGAGCGGTTCGCTACCGGTTTTGCCCCAACTGAAGGAGGCGGGCCGCCGTGGAGAAGGCCAGCGCGACTGCGTCGGCGCTCAGATCTGTCCACGCGCCCGGCTCGGTGGTTGTGGTGCGCGATGAGGAGTGGCTGGTGGAGTCGATCGACTCCGACGGCGACACCACTTGGTTGCATGTGCGCGGGTTGGGCGAACTGGTCAAGGACACCACGGCGACCTTCTCCACGGTCCTGGACCAGATCCAGGCGTTCGACCCGGCGGCGTCCAAGGTTGTGGCGGACGCCAGCCCGCGTTACCGGGCCGCCCGGCTGTGGTTGGAGTCGACGTTCCGCAAGACGGCGGTGCCGCTGGCTTCCCCGGAGGTGACTGTCTCCGCCCAGGCGCTGGCGGACCAGTTGGAGTATCAGCGGGTGGCGGTGTCTAGGGCGCTGGACCCTGACACTCCGCGCCCGCGCATTCTGCTGGCCGACGCGGTTGGCCTGGGCAAGACCATCGAGATCGGCATGATCTTGAGCGAGTTGGCCCGCCGCAGCCGGGGAGACCGGATCCTGATCGTCTCCCCAAGGCATGTCTTGGAGCAGATGCAGCATGAGATGTGGACCCGCTTCGCCCTGCCCTTTGTGCGCTTGGATTCGGCGGGCATCCAGCGGGTGCGGCAACACATTCCGGCGACGCGGAATCCGTTCACGTATTACCGCAAGGCGATTATCTCCATTGACACCTTGAAGTCGGATCTCTACGTCCACCAGATCAAGAGGCAGCGCTGGGACGCGGTGGTGATCGACGAATCTCACAACCTGTCGAACACGGCCACTCAGAACAACCGCCTGGCCCGCACGCTGGCGCAGATGACCGACGCGCTGATCCTGGCCTCGGCCACGCCCCACAACGGCGACGCCGGCTCCTTCGCCGAGTTGGTCCGCCTGCTCGACCCGACGGCGGTCAAGCCCGGTGGCGAGTTGATCGCCAGCGAGGTCGAGCGGCTGGTGATCCGTCGGCACCGGCACTCCAAAGAGGTCGCCTCGGTGGTGGGCGCGGATTGGGCGGAGCGCCTGGAGCCGAAAAACATCCTGGTCCCGCCCACGGCGGCGGAGGACGCCATCGCCACCGAACTGGCCGATGTCTGGCTGCATCCGACGGGTGGGGCGAACCCGTATTCCGGGAGCGCGAAAGCGCTGTTCCCGTGGACGTTGGCCAAGGCCTTCCTGTCGTCGCCGGCGGCGCTGCGGCAGACGGTGGCCAACCGGAGGAGGACGATCGCTTCCGACAGGACCGAGGCCGGGAGCAAGGAGCGCGCGGCCTTGGACCGTCTGGAGGGCCTGGCCGACCAAGCGCTGGGGCAGCCCTCGGCGAAGCTGCAACGCCTGGTGGCGTACCTGAAGGAAGTCGGCGTGGGCCAGACCTCGCCGGCTCGCGCGGTTGTGTTCGCCGAGCGCATCGCCACTCTGGAGTGGCTGCTACGGGAGCTTCCCAAAACGTTGGGCATGAAGGACGAGGCGTTCGGCATCTTGCACGGCGGCCTGGCCGACGAGGACCAGATGCGGATCGTGGCCGAGTTCAAGCAGGCTGCTTCGCCGCTGAGGGTGTTGCTGACCGGCGACGTGGCGTCGGAGGGAGTGAACCTCCACGCCCAATGCCACCACCTGGTCCATTACGACATCCCGTGGTCTTTGATCCGCATCGAGCAGCGCAACGGCCGCATAGACCGGTACGGCCAGAAGCACTCTCCGCAAATCGCGACCCTGATCCTCAACCCCAGCCATCAGCGGTTCTCCGGCGACGTTCACATTCTGACCGCGCTGATTGGCCGCGAGCACGAGGCCCACAAGGCTTTGGGCGATGTCGCCTCGCTGATGGGCAAGTACTCGGCCAGGGCCGAGGCAGACGAGATCATGAAGGCGCTGGCCGCGGGCCAGGCCGATTTGAGCTCAGTGATCAAGACGCCTAGCCAAGTCGCCCAAAGCGGCGGGCTGGCCGGGTGGTTCGCCCAAGCCTTCGGCCAGGCTCCACGACCGCCCCTGGTCCAGGCAGCGACCGAACCGGCCTTCCGTGACCTCGGCCTCTATCCCGACCAGGTGTCTTTCCTTGACGACGCGCTTCACGCCGCCTTCATCAACCCGTCAGATCCGCTGGAACGCGGCGGAGTCGGCTGGCAGCGCGACCGACAGTTCGGGACCGCCGAGCTGACACCGCCACCTGACCTGGCCCAACGCCTCGACGTGCTGCCGCAGAGCTACCTGAAGGACCGTCACGTCACCAAGAAGCTGATACTGGCGACCACGGCGCGGCTTGGCCAATCGCGCCTGCGGGCCGCCTTGGCCGACCAGTCTGATTCGCCCTGGCCAGACGCCCACTACCTCAGCCCGCTCCACCCAGTCTTGGACTGGGCCGCTGACCGGGCGCTGGCCTGCCTCGGACGCGGTGAGATCTTCGCGGTGCGCGGCAGCGTCGATGATCCAACCGTCCTGCTGCTGGGCGCCCTGACGAACAAGGCGGGCCGCGTGGTGGCGACCTCGTGGGTCACCACCTTGTTCCCCAAGGCGCCGGCCGACCCGTCGTTCGCCCTGGTGAGTCCGTGGCCCTCGGCGTTCGAGGCCGTTTCCAACCTTGGCCTGAACCAGGACCGTCCGAATCCTGGCCCGGTCGGAGGACTGGACAAGCTGCAAGCTCTGGTTCCCGTGGCCGTCGCCAAGGCGCAGGCGCAGATGGCCCAAGTCTTCGAGGCCGCCCAGCACGATGCCGAACAACGCGTGGACCGCTGGGCCAAACGCGCCGACCACTGGGACGATGAAGCCGGAGCCTTGGTCCAACGCCGCGAAGTCGCCGACCGCCGCCGCACCGTCCAACAACAAGCCGAACTGATCAAGCTGATGGCCCCAGATCGGCCCTTGCTGCGACCCATCCTCGTGGTGGTCCCCGAGTCGTGGGGAGGCCAAGGGTGAGCGTCTTTGAGTCCATCGCCATCGGTGAAGGTTGGATCTCCGAGCACTTCTTCGCCTCATCCGGTTCCGGGTCCTTCGAGGCCCGGGTCAAGGAACGCCTGAAGGAGTGGGACGAACAAGAAGGCGCCACTGGGGGCAGCCCGCGTTCCCGGTTCGCCAAGGCCCGCCGCGAGCTTCTGGCCGAGTTGGCCGCCTTGGAGGAAGACTTCGAGGCTGGCTCGGGTGAGTCCAATGCCCGTGCCCAAGAGTTGCTGCTGGAGGTCTTGGGCTACGTCGATGGCCGGGGGCTGAAGATTGCCCGCGAGGGGCCGTTGGTCAAAGTGGCGGCCCCCGGAGTCGAGGCGCAAGCACCGTTGGCCGTGATCCTGGCGAACCCGGTGGAGACCGCTGACGACCTCCTGGCCAAGAATGAGCCGACCCTCGCCGTGCCGGTCAGCCTTGACCAGGACGGCGAGCAGTTCACTTCCGCCGCCCGCCTGCTCTCGGCGCTGTTCACCGCTGACGAGCCGCCCGCGTTCGCGCTGGTGCTGGCTGGGCGGATCGCCCTGCTCGCCGAAAAGGCCCGCTGGGCCGAGGGCCGCTACCTGGCGGTGAGCCTCCAGCTGGTGGCCGAGCGGAACGACGCCAAGAAGGGCGGGGAGATCGACACCGCCTTGACCTGCCTCGAAGCCCGCTCGCTGATACCCGATGCCGAGGGCGGCATCTGGTGGGAGCGGATGCTGGCCGAATCCGTCAAACACACCGTGGGCGTCTCGAAGGATCTGCGCGACGGCGTGCGCATCAGCATCGAACTGCTCGCCCAAGAAGTGGTGGACCGCCGCCTGGCCCAGGGACTCGAGCCGTTGCCGCCGAAAGACGCTCAAAAACTGGCCCGGCAGGCGTTGCGCTTCCTCTATCGGATTCTGTTCTTGCTTTACGCCGAGGCCTCGCCAGAACTGGAAGTCCTGCCGGTGGGGGCGCCCGAATACGACCAGGGCTACTCGCTTGACCGGCTGCGCGAACTGGTGCAGGTCAAGCTGGCCACACCCCAGGCCAAGGCCGGAACGCACCTATACGATTCGCTGGCCCTGCTTTTCCGGCTGGTCGATCAGGGCCACGCCCCCTCAGGCGAGAACGATCTGGTGTTCAACCCGCTGCGGGCAGACTTGTTCAAGCCCGAGGCCACCGAGCTGATTGATGAGGTCGGCCTCGGCAACGAAGCCCTGCAACAGGTGCTCGCCCACTTGCTGCTGAGCAAGGAGCAGCGCGGCAAGGACCGCGGCTTCATCTCCTACGCCGAACTGGGCATCAACCAACTGGGCGCCGTGTACGAAGGCCTGATGAGCTACACCGGGTTTTTCGCTGAGACCGACCTGTACGAGGTCGCCAAGGGCGGCGACAGTTCCAAAGGCTCCTGGGTTGTGCCCGCCGGCCGCAGCGACGGCATCGCCGAATCCGACTTCGTGCGCCGCGCCGATCCGATCACCGGGGAACTCAAACCGGTCTTGCACAAGCGCGGCTCGTTCGTCTTCCGCCTTGCCGGGCGCGAGCGCCAACAGTCCGCCTCGTACTACACGCCCGAGGTGTTGACCAAGTTCACCGTGCGTCAGGCCCTCGAAGAACTCCTCGACCAGGACGGCCCCACACCCGCCGCCGAGATCCTGGGTCTGACGGTTTGCGAGCCAGCCCTGGGGTCTGGCGCGTTCGCCATCGAGGCCACCCGGCAACTGGCCGAACGCTACCTGCGCCGCCGCCAAGAGGAGCTTGGCGAGCGCATCGACCCGGACGCCTATCCCCGCGAGTTGCAGAAGGCCAAGGCCTACATCGCCCTCCACAACGTCTACGGGGTTGACCTCAACGCCACCGCCGTCGAACTGGCCGAGATTTCGCTCTGGCTCGACACGATGGTGTCCGGTTTGGCCGCCCCTTGGTTTGGGTTGCACCTCAAACGCGGCAACTCCCTGATCGGCGCCAGGCGGGCGGTGTACAGCGCAGCCCAAGTCGCCTCCAAGTCGTGGCTTGGCGTCCCAGCCCGCGACGTTCCGCTGACCTCGTTGGCCGCAGACATCGAGGCCGGGCTGACCGGCAGCGCCTTGGACGGGGCGATCCACCACTTCCTGGTGCCAGCCGCTGGCTGGGGTTCCGCCGCCGATGCCAAAGAAGCCTCCAACTTGGCCCCCGATGCCGTCAAGGCGCTCAAGGCGTGGCGGGGCGCCGTCAAGCGGAAGCCCAGCGCCAAACAGGTTAGAGCGTTGCAGGACTTGGCCCGCCGGGTCGAGCAGCTTTGGCAGTTCGCTTTGCAGCGGCTCCGCTTGGCGGAGGCCCAGTCCCGGCGCGCCATCCAGGTCTGGGGCGCGGCGGGCAGCCCGGTCGGCGGCGCGGTCCAGCGCGAGACGATCGAAGCCTCGCTGGCTGACGCGGAAGGCGCCTTCGCCCGGCTGCGCCGCGCCATGGACGCTTGGTGCGCCCTCTGGTTTTGGCCTTTGACCAGCGCGCTTGCCACCGTCGCGGCACACGATGCCGTCCAGGTGGTACAGCCTCCCACCCTCGATCAGTGGATCGCCGGCTTGCAGGCGGTGCTGGGGCTTTGGCGGGCGGAGGCCAAGCCGCGCGGCAAGAAGTGGGGCCAGGCCGAGTCCTTCGCCTCGGCCGCCGCCTGGGACGAACTGGGCCTGGCCGAAGCCTTCGACCGCATCGAGGCGAACCTGCGGCCCATAGCGGAAGCCAAGGCCGAGCACCCGTGGCTGGAGGTGGCCGAGCGGATCGCGGACGGGCAGGGCTTCTTCCATTGGGAACTGGACTTCGCCACCGTCTTCGCCCAGGGCGGCTTCGACCTGCAGGTGGGCAACCCGCCGTGGGTCCGGCCCCGTTCTGACGAGGCCGCCCTGCTGGCCGAGGGAGACCCCTGGTGGCAACTCAACGCGAAGCCAAGCCAGGAAGAGATCCGAATCAAGCGGCCTGAGACGCTGGCGATTGACGCGATTCACGACCTCGTCACCGATGGCATGTCTGACGTGGCGGTCGCCGCTGCCTTCATGGGCGCCGCGGACCCATACCCCCACTTGGCCGGCCTCCAGCCAGACACCTACCGCTGCTTCATGGAGCAGGTCTGGCGACATGGGTCGGACAACGGCAAAGCCGCTCTGGTGCACCCGGAAACCCACTTCACCGACGAGAAAGCCGGCCCGCTGCGCCAGGCCACCTACCGCAGGCTGCGCCGTCACTGGCAGTTCATCAATGAACTCAAGCTCTTTGAGGAAATCCACCACCTGGTCACCTACGGTGTTCATGTTTACGGCTCAGAACAGGAGCCCGGGTTCCTGACCGCCGCATCGCTATACCACCCGGACACGGTGGACCGCTCCTTCAACCATGACGGCTCCGGTGACTCGCCGGGTCTCAAGGACCCGGACGGCCACTGGGACCTGCGCCCCCACAAGTCACGCATCATCCACGGCAGCGCCGAGACTCTGAAGACCTGGCACGACGTCGTGGAAGAAGGCCGGGGCACCTTGGAGCAGACCCGGATGGTCTACACGGTCAACGTCGAGTCAGAGGCCGTGCTGGGCAAGTTGTCGCAGGCGGCTCGCATTAGCGCCCTCGGCTTGAGGTTCTCGAGAGGCTGGGACGAGAGCATCGATCGCAAGAATGGCTACTTCGAAATCGCTTGGGGACCGCCAGCCTCATGGGACGGCGTGATTCTGAAGGGGCCGAACCTCTACATCGGGAACCCGTTCTTCAAGTCGCCGAATCCCACCATGCTCCACAACCAGGACTACTCATTGGTCGATCTGGAGATGCTACCGCCTGACGCAATCGCGGTCACCAGCTACAAGCCCGCCGGAGACAAGGCGAGATACGACGCCGCCTATGGCGACTGGGGCCCGCCGGGCGGGGCGCCAGATCCCGTGCGCGACCACTATCGGGTCGCGTGGCGCGAAATGGCCGCTTCTACCGGTGCGCGAACGCTCATTTGCGCGTTGATATGCCCTGGAACAGGGCATATCAACGCCGTCGCTTCCAGCGACGGCGTGGATATGCGGCTTTTGCCGCAAATCGCTGGCTTCGCCAGCTCTTTGCTGGCGGACTTCTTGGTCCGCGCGGTGCCGAAGAACCACGTCAACCCGACCGTCTTCGCTCGCACCCCGTTCGCCCCCGGGCACGCGCTGATGCCGCTGCTGACCCTCCGCGCCCTGCGCCTGAACTGCCTGACCGACGCCTACGGCGAGCTTTGGGCGGCCAACTGGGAAGACGGGTTTGCGCGCGACTTGTGGGCTGGCGGACGGGAGCGGGGCAACCGGCCTGGGCTGGCGGCATCGTCCAATGTGTGGTCGCCGGCGGCGCCGCTGCGGATCGCGGAAGACCGGCGGCAGGCGCTCCTTGAGATCGACGCGCTGGTGGCCGTGATGCTGGGGGTGACCGCGGACGAGCTCTGCACGGTCTACCGCACCCAATTCCCGGTCCTCTACGGCTACGACACCCGGCGCGACCACTACGACGCCAACGGGCGCCTTGTGCCGGGGCAGATCGTGAAGTCGTGGAAAGCCAAGGGCGACGCGATCACCCAGGCGGAGCGCACCGCGACCAACCAAGCGGGCAACACCTACACCTACGAGCTGCCGTTCACCACTCTGAATCGAGAGGCCGACATGCGCCAAGCCCACGCCCACTTCACCCGACTGGCTCAGGAGCGTGCCTCGTGATGCCGCATCAGGCTGCGGCGCGGCATGGCCACTCCAGCCTGGATGGCCTGTGCCCGCAGAGTGTCAGATCCCCCCGCCATGATTGTTGCCACGACGAGTTCGAGGGAAGGTGACACGAATGACTGAACTGGCGCACCGCGACGACATCCCCGAGGACGAACCAGGGTTGCTTGAGTATGTGGCCACTCTGATCGACAGGGCTGGGCGAGCCGCGGCGTCACGCCTCAACGCGACGCTGACCATGCGGAACTGGCTCGTCGGCCAGGCGGTCTCCATCCACGTCCTTAGGAACGGTGGTCACGCCGAATACGGCAAACGAATCTGCGCGACGCTGTCGCGCACATTGAGTTGGAGCCACATCCTGGAGTTGTTGCCCATCAAAGCGCCTGCGGCGCGGGCCTTCTACGCCAAGCAGGCCGCTGCGCAGCGCCTCAGCCTGCGCGAGTTGCGAGGGGCCATCGCCCGCAAGGCTTACGAGCGTCGAGAGATCGCCGACTCCCAAATCGTCCGCGGCTCGGCGGTGCCGCTCGACACGTTCATGGACCCGTATTTGCTGGAGTTCTTGGGCTTGCAGGACACTTATGCCGAGCGCGACTTGGAAGCCGCAGTCATCCGCGAGGTCGAGCGGTTCCTCCTGGAGTTTGGCCGCGGGTTCGCTTTCCTCGCGCGTCAGAAGCGCATCCCGTTCAGCGACACGGACCACTACCTTGACCTGCTGCTCTATAACCGAGACCTGCGCCGGTTGGTGGCGGTCGATTTCAAGATCGGGCAATTCAACCCCCGTGACGCCGGGCAGATGGACTTCTACCTCAAGTGGCTGGACCGCTACGAGCGCAAAGACGGCGAGGAGGCGCCTATCGGGCTGATCCTTGTGGCCAGGGCCGACCGTGAAGCGCTGGAACTGATGGAATTGCACAAAGACGGCATCATGGTCGCCGAATACTGGACTGAGGTTCTGCCCAAGAAGGAACTACAAGCTCGCCTGAACGAAATCTTGCGCAGCGCAAGGGAGCATTTGGCCCGCCGCGCGATCGAGCCCGCGCCCCGTGAGTCCCGCGATCCGGAGGTGGCGGATGAGTGAGCTACTGCCCACGCTTCAGGCCGGGGCGATCCGCCATTCGTTGACCGACTACTTGACAACCACCTTCGCGTTGACTGACGCAGGGGCGCAGTCCGCGTTGGACGACTTTCTCTCAGCCCCCGATTCGGGCATGTTCAAGGGTCCATATGTGAGGCTTCGCTTGCCGTTCCGGCCGGCTGATTCCGAGCCGTCGCCGTTGGAGTGGTTGCCGCCGGGGTTCACTCCGTATGGGCATCAGGCCGCCGCGTTCAGCCGGTTGGCTTCTGCGAAGGACGGGCAGCCGCGCCGACCGTCGCCCACGCTGGTGACGACGGGCACAGGTTCGGGTAAGACCGAGGCCTTCCTGTATCCGATCTTGGACCATGTGCTGCGGGCCAGGAAGCAGGGCGTGACGGGCATGAAAGCCCTGATCCTGTACCCGATGAACGCGCTGGCCAACGACCAGGCGGGCCGCCTGGCGGGGCTCATCGCGTCGCGCCCCGAGTTGGCGGCGGTAACCGCCGGCCTCTATACCGGCCAGGACCAAACGCCCCGGCACAAGGTCACCGCTGAAGGGTTGATCACCGACCGCTACGAGATGCGGGAAAACCCGCCCGACATCCTGCTGACCAACTACAAGATGCTGGATCAACTTCTGCTCCGCGCTGACGACCAAGGGCTGTGGCGGGAAAGCGCCCACAGCTTGCGGTACCTGGTGTTGGACGAGTTCCACACCTACGACGGCGCCCAAGGGACTGACGTGGCGATGCTGCTGCGCCGCCTCGGGTTGGCGCTGAAAGCGTTGGCCGGCGCTTCGCTCACCGAGCAGGACCTGGCCAGGCCGCCCGGCCGGTTGACCCCGGTGGCGACATCGGCGACTTTGGGTGGCGAAAATCCGGCGGCCATGCTGGAGTTCGCCCGGACGGTGTTCGGCGAGGAGTTCGGCGCTGACTCGATCGTGAGCGAGTCCAGGCTGAGCCTGGCCGAGTGGGTTGGGGACGCGCCAGAACAGGCGGCGGTCAAGGACGTGACTCCCATTGAGGCGGGGAGGATCCGAGTAGCCGAGTTCGCGCGTCAGATTAGAGCCCTGGGGGACAATCCAGAATGCCAAGAGTTGACCAGCGTGGTGCTGGGTGGGCTGTTCCAGGGCGATACGCCTGGTGACGCCACATGGCAGGAAACCCTTCTCAAGGCGCACCCATTGGTGCGGCGGCTGGTTGACCTGGCTGGTCAGGCTCAGGCGTTGCCGGAGTTGCCCGGCGCGGTGTTGGGCGGGGCGTTCACCGCCCCCCTGGCGGCGACTGGCCGGGATCGGGACTGGGAAACGGTCCTTGGCGCGGTGATCGCCGCGCTGGGACATGTGCGGGCGCAGGTGGGTCGGCAGGCGGTGTCGGTTGAAGTCCATTACTGGCTGCGCGAATTGACTCGCATCGACCGGGTGGCGGACACGGCGGCGGCGTTCCGCTGGTCGGATGACGGCCCGGCGGCGGCCGATGACGCGACGGCGGCCAGCCGTCCAGCTTTCCCAGCCATCTACTGCCGCCGTTGCGGGCGTTCGGGTTGGGCGGTCAAGCTCGCTCCGGTTGGACATGACTTGGCGGCGGATGATTCCACGATCCGCCAGGACCAGTTCCACAAGTCGGGCCGGGTGCGGGCGTTGATCCACGCCCCCGGCGAGGCCGAGGTGACCCGGCTTGACCAAGTGGAGATCGAGGGTCTGCGCTGGTTCTCCGTCAAAGACCGCCAGATTCTCGCGGACGCGCCGGACGAGACCAACCCTGACTTCTTGGACGGCTGGGTGTTGCCTGTTCTGACCTTGGTTGGCGACCAGGCTGACTCGGATTCGTCGAATGAGACGTGCCCGTCATGCGGCCAGTCTGACGCCATCCGGTTCCTCGGCTCAGCGATCGCGACCTTGTTGTCGGTGTCGCTGTCCACGTTGTTCGGTTCCCCGAAACTGGACGCAAAGGAAAAGCGGGCGCTGGTCTTCACCGATTCGGTGCAGGACGCCGCCCATCGGGCAGGGTTTGTGCAGGCCCGCGCCCACATCATGACGTTGCGCTCAACGTTGCGCGCCGCGTTGGAGGACGGCGAGCTAAGCCTGGTCGAGTTGGTCACAGAGGCAATCGCGAAGGCGGGCGATGACAAGTCTGACCGTTACCGCTTGCTCCCACCGGATTGCGCCGAACGGGACTCGTTCAGGCCATTCTGGGAGAAGGCCACCGTGCGCGGCGTCCCAGCCACTGTGCGCCTGCGCGTCAGCCGCCGGATGGCCTTCGACGCGGCGCTGGAGTTCGGCCTGAACTCCCGGCTGGGCCGGACCTTGGAGCTGACCGGTTCGGTGTCGGCTCGGGTCGAAGCCGGCACGGCCAGCCGGATCGCCAAGCTCGCGCGAGACGCGATCGAAGCCGCTGGGTGGCAGGCCATGCTCGATCAGGGCGAAACCGCGGCCGTCGCGGACAAGCAGCTGGTCGCCTGGGCGCGGGGCGTGTTGGAACGGATCCGCACCCAGGGCGGCATCGACCATCCTTGGCTGGAGCGCTACCGTCTGGAGGACGGCCGCCGCTTCTTGATCTGGGGCGGCCGTCCCCGGGCTGAGGGGATGCCCGCCTTCCCGAGGGGCCGCCCAGCGCCCGCCTTCCCCCGAGTCGGCGGCCGGGCCGCTGGCACGGCGCAGGGCGACGGCCTCGACGCCGTCGCCAACACCAAGTCCTGGTATGCGATCTGGACCGCCAAAGCGCTGGGCGCCACGCCCCATGACGCCGCCAAGATCGTCCCGCGACTGCTCAAGGGTCTGGCCGAGGCGCAGGTGTTGACGGAGGTGGTGTCGAAGTCAAACGCCCGCGTCTACGGCATTCCGGCCAGCAATGTCATCCTGGCTCCGATCAGCGACGAGGCGCTGGCCGCTGGTTGCCACATGCTGGAGTGCTCGACCTGCAAGGCGTTGACGCCGGGGCATGCGGACACTGTTGGCCAACTGGAGGGCGCGCCCTGCCTGGCATCCCGCTGCCAAGGACTCCTGGAACGCAAGCCGGCGCTGGAGGGCTTCTACCGGCGGATGTACAGGTCGTTCTCAATGCGCCGGATCGTAGCCCGCGAACACACCGGCCTGTTGGACGACAAGACCCGCCTGGCCTACGAGGAGGGCTTCAAGAAGTCGGACGACAACCCCGGCTCTCCCAACGTCCTGGTGGCGACCCCGACCCTGGAGATGGGCATCGACATCGGCGACTTGTCGGCGGTGTTCCTGGCCTCCCTGCCGAAGACGGTTGCAGCCTACACGCAGCGCCTTGGCCGCGCCGGCCGTTTGACCGGCAACGCCTTGTCTTTGACGTACGTGACCGGCCGGGGCGAGCATCTGCCGAAGCTGGGCGATCCGTTGTCCGTGATCGATGGCGAGGTGCGCCCGCCCGCGACCTACTTGGCCGCAGAGGAGATCCTGCGCCGCCAGTACACCGCCGCCCTGGTGGACACGTTCGCCCGCGATCCTAAACGGCCTCACCCGAAGAAGGCGACCGGGGCGCTGGGCAGCACCGATCCGGGCACCTTCCTGGGCGACCTGATCGCCTTGGGCGAGCGGCGCGGGGCCGAGTTCGACCGCTTCGCCGAGGCCTTTCTGGGCGTTGGCCCGGCCTCACTTGAGATGCTGCGTGCTTGGCTGGCGCCGGACGGCGGCCCGGCGACAAGCCGTTTCGCGGCCCACTTGATCCGAGCCTCGCAGGCGTGGCGCAAGCTGGTCGAGATGCTCAGGTTCCGGCTGCAGAAGGTCAACGAGGCTCTGCCCGAGTTGGAGAAGCAAGCGAACTCGCCCGCGCACACCGAGGACGACGTCCGGGCGTGGCGTTCCGCCCAGGCCGCGGCCCGCTTGGCGGCAGGCCAGCGGTCCAGGCTGACCGGCGAATACTGGATCGCGGTCTTGGAGGAGTACGGCATCCTGCCGAACTACACGCTGCTGGACGAGATAGCGACCCTTGACGTGGGAATGAGCTGGACCGACCCGGAGACCGGCCAGATCGCGACCGACCACCTAGGCTTCCAACGCGGCGCGACTCTGGCGTTGCGCGAGTTCGCGCCCGGAGCGCAGTTCTATGCCAGGGGCCTTCAAATCGCCGTCGATGCCGTGGACCTGGGCATGGGCGCCGAGGCCGTCCGCGAGTGGTCGCTGTGCGCGGCGTGCGGCTACGGCAAACAACTCGACGCGACGGAGAACACCACAGCGATGTCGGAATGCCCGCGTTGTGGAGACAACGGCATCGCCGATTCGGGCCAACGTCTTGAGATCCTGGAACTGACCCATTCGACGGCGGAGATCCGACGCGACGAGGCCATGATCTCCGACCGCGACGACGAGCGCGAACGGGCCAACTTCGAGGTCATCACCACCGCCGATCTCGACCCTGCCGGCATGGGCGCCCGCTGGGGCGAGCAGAGGTCCGGCTTCAGCTCCACCTACTACCGGACGTTGACGATCCGCTGGCTGAACCTCGGCCAGCCGCCGCACGGCTCCTCGGTGACCATCGCCTCGGACACCCGCCCGGCCAAGCTGTTCCGGGTCTGCGAGGGCTGCGGCAAGCTCGACAAGGAGACCGGCCTGAACAGTCCGCACGAGCACCGCGCCTGGTGCCCGAACCGGACCCGGTACCGGGAGCAAACCCGCACCATCGCCTTGTCGCACACGCTGCGCACCCAGGGCCTGGTGTTGCGACTGCCCCAGCAGATCACGCTGGCCGATGAGTTCACGATGCCGAGCCTGTCCGCCGCGATCAGGCTCGGGCTGCGCGAGCGGATCGGCGGCGAGGTGGACCACTTGGCAATCGTTGCGGTCAAAGCTCCGCAACCTGGCGGCCACGGCATCGCCGATGCCCTGCTGCTGCACGACCTCGTGCCCGGCGGGACCGGCTATCTAACCGACTGGGCCGCGCCCGCCCGCATGCATGACCTGTTGGCCTCAGCCTGGCGGATCGTCAAGGACTGCGAGTGCCGCGCGGAGAACCGGCTGGCCTGCCATCGCTGCCTGCTGCCGTTCGCCATGTCGAGCAGGCACGTCTCCTTCACCAGCCGGGCCACCGCTGAACGCCACCTGGCCACGCTGCTCGGCATCGACGAGACGCGCTTGGAGCCGGACTCCGGCCTTTGGGAACTGACCGAGGACATCGACCTCGAACAGCACTCCGACGCCGAGTCGGTGTTGGAGCAACGCTTCCGCAAGGCCCTATTGGACCGGTTCAAGGCGGTCGGGGCAACCGTCAAGGAGACTCCCGGCGCCCTCGGGAACACGGCCTCGATCACCCTGGCAGGCTCTGCGCGCCACTGGACGCTGCGACCACAGTTGCTGATGGGCGCCACCTGCCCCGACTTCGTGCTCGAGTCCAACGATCCGAACATCCCGTGGGTGGCGATCTACACCGACGGTTGGCGGTACCACGCCTCCCAGGCCCACAACCGGCTGGCTGACGATGCCGTCAAACGGGCTGGGCTGCGGGCCGAGGGGCACGTCGTCCTCGGCGTCACATCTGCCGACGTGGACGCCGCCGAGGCGAAGCACCCCGGCCAGCCGGTGCTGGACTCCGCCCTGATCGGACAGGCCATGCGCCAGCCCGCGTTGCAGGCCACGCCAAGGGCCTACCAGTCGCTGGGCGTCAACCCGATTGACTGGCTGATCGACTGGTTGACAAACCCCGACCGGAACAACACCACCAAGGCGGCCCGCGCCGTCCCGTTGGCCTTCCTCCAAGAAGCGAAGCCAGCCGCTGCCGACAAAGACGAGGCACTGCCCGGAGTCGCCCGCCGGGCGCTGCGAGGCGAACCGGACCCTGAGAGCATCGACCAGACTCGAAGTGTGGCGGTTTGGCGAGAAGGCCGGTTGGCCGCGTCAATTGAATTGCTCGGCCAGGAACGGATCGGAATTAGCCTGGTCTTGGACGACGCTCAAGAAGCCGTGAACCAATCCAATGCCGCTGCATGGCGAGAGTGGTTGCGGTTTTCCAACGCGATGGCGCTCAGGGACTGGCCCACCACCATCACCACCTGCTCGCTCGTCGAGACAGGGACAGCGGAGCAGGTTGCGCCGAGCGGCGGCTCGGACGATGGCGCGACTGACCTGCCCGCCGCGTGGGCCGAGCGGCTGGGGGCAACAGCCACCCCCGCCGAACGAGAACTGCTCAAGGTCTTGGCCGACGCGGGTCTGTCAACCCTTCCCGTGGTGGGGGAGGAAAGCCCGGAAGGCATACCGTTGAGCATTGCCTGGCCCGCCGCGAAGATTGTCATCGAAGTTGCGCCGATGCGACCGGAAGACCGGGCTGACTTGGAAGCCGCCGGCTGGAAGGTCTTGAAGGCCGATGCCGGGGGGTTAGTGAGCGAACTGGCCCGGGCCGGGGTGAGTTAGCACCCCGATCAGAATGGACAAGGAAAAACGTGGCGACAATCATCTTGAACCAGCTGGCGACAAAACTGGACGGTTCGATCAAGGCCCAAGTCATGGGGTTCCTGGAGAAGCTGGGCGCAGACCACACCCTGCCTGGCCTTCATATCGAACCGATCCAACAATCAGCCGACCACCGCGTCCGCACCGGAAGGGTCAACCAAGACTTGCGGGCCGTGCTGTTCGAGTTGAACAGCGGCGGTGAACCGCACTACCTGGTCCACGGCGTCTGGCCCCATGACGAGGCCATCGCCAAAGCCCGGTCCATCAAACTCACCGTCAACCCCATCAACGGCCAGCCCATGATCCGGCAGGCCGCCCGCGCCAGCAACGCGGCCGCCGCCGCCGGCCCTCCCGCCGCGCCCGCCGCCCAAAGCGCCGCCACGGGGCCAAGCTGGCTGGAGCGACGCGGCTTTCACGCCAATGGCCTGGTCGCGCAACTCGGCCTGCCGCAAGATGTCGCCGCCAGGGCTATGGCCGTCGCCACCGAAGACGGCCTGGTGACCCTGGCCGAGCTGGAGGAGGGGTGGATCGCGGATGTTCTCCTGGACCTGGCCGCCGAGACTCCGCTCAGCGAGATCGTGGCGAAGCTGGAACTCAACGCCCCCGCATCGCAGGCCGAGACCGAGGATGACCGGCTCATCGAAGCGCTGCAGACCACGGCGGCGAAGGCCCAGTTCGCTTTCATCGACCACCAAGACGAGTTGCGCCGAGTCATCGAAGGGGGCGATTTCGGCCGGTGGCGCGTGTTCCTTCATCCTGAGCAGCGCCGGTACGCGACCCAGTCCTATTCGGGGCCATTTCGTCTGACCGGTGCGGCCGGAACCGGCAAGACCGTTGTTCTGGTCCATCGCGCCAAGACGCTTATCAACAGGGATCCGTCGGCCCGCGTGGTGATGACGACCTTCACCCGCAACCTGTCCGACGCCTTGCGCGAATCGCTCGCCGACCTCGACCACACGATCCCATTGGTCAAATTCGGCGAGCCCGGCGTGTGCGCGTTCGGCGTCGACGCCTTGGTGGCCGCTGTATTGAAACTGGCCGGAACCGGAATCGCCGAAGCGGTTGGAACGGTGCTTGGCCACCCCCGCGCCGATATTCAAGCCCGGACGAACAAGAAGGCGTGGTCCGACGTGATCGATGTCGCTTTGGCCATCCTTCCCCCGGAAATCGCCAACGATGCCTTCTTCCAGTCCGAGTACGCCACCGTTGTTCTGCCGCGGCGAATCACAAACCTGGACCAGTACTTGCTGGTTCGCCGTCCCGGTCGGGGGATCGGTTTGAACCGCGACAAGCGCAAAGCCGTGTGGGACGTCATGGCAAGCTACCGCGCCCAGGCTCGCGTGCTCGGCGCCGTGGACTTCCCCGAGGCGGCCGCCATCGCCGCCGCCTGGCTGGAGACGCGAGACGGTGAGCCGCTCGCCAACCACATCCTGATAGACGAGGGCCAAGACTTGTCCGCCCCGCAGTGGCAATTCCTGCGCGCGCTTGCCCCCGAAGCGGCAAACGACCTGTTCACCGCCGAAGACGCCCATCAGCGCATCTATGGCCAGCGAATCATTCTGGGTCATTGCAACATCAGAACCGTGGGCCGGTCTAGGCGCTTGACGCTCAACTACCGGACCACCGCCCAAAATCTCCGCGCCGCCATGAAGACCCTCGAAGGCGGCGACTACCGCGACATGGAAAACGACGACGAACCGGTCGAGATCGCCGGTTACCGTTCTGCCCGCACCGGACCCGAACCTGTGGTCATCACCGTCAGCACGCGCGACGAGGAGTCGAACGAGACCGCCCAGCGGATCCAGGGATGGCTGGCGGCGGATTCTTCCGCGCCGGAGACCATCGCGGTGCTGGTCCACGACCAACGCAGCCGGGACCGCATGGTCGAGGATCTCGCGGCGCGCGACATCCCCGCCCGCGGCGTAGACCGCGAAAAGCCCAAACCCGGCAAGGTCCTTGTTATGACCATGCACCGCGCCAAGGGCCTGGAGTTCTCCAGGGTGGTCATCGCCGGCCATGGAGCCTGGCCCGGCTGCTTCAAAGGTTTGATCAAGGACTGGGACTCCTCGCTGCAAGACGAAGCCGACCTCCGCGAACGCTCCCTGGTGTACGTGGCCATGACTCGCGCCCGTGACGAGTTGGTGGTCATCAGCCGGTGATCTGGACCCAGATGGACGAACACGGCGCCCCCTGCCCGGCGCCCGCCATCCGCGATGGGCCGCCGGCGGGCGGCGGCGGCCACCAGGCTGGGCCAAAATAGTGGGCGTGAGTCAACCAGCGGCCAGCCCGCAAGCCCGGTGGCGGCAGTTGGTCGCCCAGATCCGCGCCCATGAGAGGGCCTATTACGAACTCGACGCCCCGACCGCCTCAGACGCCGAGTTTGACGACTTGATGCGCCAATTGCGCGACCTGGAGGCGGCCAACCCGGACCTGGCCACGGCCAACTCGCCCACCAACCGCCCCGGCGGGCGGCCGACCGGCGAGTTCGCCCAGGTCAGGCACGCCACGCCAATGCTGTCGCTGGACAACGTGTTCTCGGCCGAGGAGTTGGCGGCCTGGGCGGCGCGCTGCCTGGCCGATGCCGGGGTCGAACAGCTTGACTGGCTGGCCGAGCTCAAGATCGACGGCCTGTCGGTCTCGCTGGTCTACGAGAACGGGCGGCTGGTCCGGGCCGCCACCCGCGGCGACGGGACCACCGGCGAGGACGTCACCGCCAACGTCATGACGATCGCCTCGATCCCGCACACCCTGGCGGCCGACCCGGCCCCGGCCCTGCTCGACGTCCGCGGCGAGGTCTTCTTGCCGACGGCCGCCTTCGCCGCCCTGAACGACGGCATCGGGCGGCAAAACGAAGCCATCGCGGCCGCCAACGAACAGCTCAAAGCCGAGGGCAAACGTCCGCGCAGCCCGCGCAAGCTGTTCGCCAACCCGCGCAACGCCGCCGCCGGGTCGTTGCGCCAAAAGGACCCCGCCGTCACCGCCGCCCGCCCGCTCGCCATGCTCACCCACGGCATTGGGCAGTTGCTCTGGCCGCCCGGTTTTGCAGGTCCGATGCCGCCCAGCCAGTCGGCCGCCTACGGCCTGCTGGGCGCCTGGGGGCTGCCGATCTCCGGGCAGGGCCGCGTCGCCGGGGACATCGCCGGGGTCCAGGCCATGATCGAGCATTTCGGCGCCCACCGCGACGAGGTCGACCACCAGATCGACGGGATCGTGGTCAAAGTCGACGACCTGGCCCTCCAGCGCCGCCTGGGGGCGACCTCGCGGGCGCCGCGCTGGGCGGTCGCCTACAAGTACCCGCCCGAAGAGGTCAACACCAAACTGCTGGACATCCAGGTCCAGGTCGGCCGGACCGGCCGGGTGACGCCCTTCGGCGTCATGGAGCCGGTGCGGGTGGCCGGCTCGACCGTCGCCTTCGCCACCCTCCACAACGCCCGCGAGGTCGCCCGCAAGGGCGTCCTGATCGGTGACACGGTGGTGTTGCGCAAGGCCGGGGACGTCATCCCGGAGATCGTCGCCCCGGTCGTCGAATTGCGCACGGGCGGTGAGCGGGAGTTCGCGATGCCGTCCCACTGCCCGTCCTGCGGCGCGCCGCTGGCCCCGGAGAAGGCCGGGGAGGTCGATCTGCGCTGCCCCAACGCCGAGGCCTGCCGGGCGCAGATCGCCGGGCGGATCGAGCATCTGGGGTCGCGCGGCGCCCTCGACGTCGATTCGCTGGGCCAAGAGGCGGCCCTGGCCCTGGCCGACCCGATGGCCACTCTTAGGGTCAGTTCCGCCCGCCCGGCCCCGGCGGCGGCCGAGACCCTCGACCCGGTCCTGGCCGACGAGGCCGGGTTGTTCGGGCTGACGACCGCGGACCTGTCCCGCGCCCGCGTCTGGCGCTGGACCCCGGACGGCTGGCGGCCGAAGGCCTTTTTCGCCAACGACTCGGGCGAGCCGAGCAAATCCGCCCAGATCTTGCTGGACCAGTTGGAGCAGGCCAAGACCCGGCCGCTGTGGCGCCTGCTGGTGGCCCTGTCGATCCGGCACGTCGGGCCGACCGCCGCCCGCGCGCTGGCGGCGCGCTTCGGCTCGGTGGCGGCCATCGGCGCGGCCAGCCAGGAGGAATTGGCGGCCGTCGACGGGGTTGGCCCGGGCATCGCCGCCGCCATCGGCGACTGGTTCGCCGTCGACTGGCACCGCCGGGTGCTCGAGACCTGGGCGGCCGCCGGGGTCCAGTTGTCCGGCCTGGCCGCCCCTGCGCCGCCGCAGACCTTGGCCGGGCTGACGGTGGTCGTGACGGGCTCGTTGGAGGGGTTCAGCCGCGAGGGCGCCAAGGAGGCGATCACGGCCCTGGGCGGCAAGGCCGCCGGCTCGGTCTCGAAGAACACCGACTATGTGGTGGTGGGGCCGGGCGCGGGCGCCAAGGAGGCCAAGGCCCGCAGTTTGGGGCTGCCGATTCTGGACGAGGCCGGCTTCGTCAAACTGCTCGAGGCCGGCCCCGACCGATCAGCCGCCGGATGAGCCCTGGCCGGCCATCTGGCAGGTGACCGGAGCGGTCAAGGGGGTGACGAACTCGTCATCGGCGCTGGGGGTGGCCGACGTCTCCGGCTCGGCGCCGCCGGCCGCGTCGACCGCGCCGGGGTCGCCCGCCGACCCGCCCTCCTGAGCGGACGGGTCGGACGGGTCCGGCCAACCGGACTGGTCGGCATCGGACAAGTCTTCGGGATGGGCGAGCTTGTACGGCACGGTGCCGGGTACCGCCTCGTCGCGCCCGATGACCTCGAAGACCCCCTCGGCGCTGAGCCCGCCGAAGCGGTCGCCCTGGCCCCACTCGGCCAGCTGGACGCGATTCCGGTCGTATAAGTCTTGCACCCAAGGGGCGGTGAACAGCGAGACGTTGGCCAACTCGATATTGCGCAGCGCGTAGGCCAGTCCGGCCAGGGCGCCGACCGAGCCGAGCTCGTCGCCCACATAGAGCGACTTGGTGACGGCCGTGGCGGTGGCGTTCAGCTTGCCGATGGACTGGAGGTTGCCGGAGTCCATGACCTCGTTGATGACGGTGGCGATGAGTTCTTGCTGCCGCGAGATGCGGGTCGTGTCGGCGCCGTCGAGGGCCTTGCCGGTGGCGGTCTTGCCGGTGCGGGTGCGGGCGTAGGCCAGGGCGGTGCGCCCGTCCAGGTGGTGCTGCCCGGGCTCCAACTCGACCTTGGAGTCGCGGCCGACCAGCCCCTCCGGAACGCAGATGTCGACCCCGCCCAGTCCGTCCACGACATTGGCGAAACCGGCGAAGTCGACCAGGATGAAGGTGTCCAGGTAGATGCCGGTGATCGATTCGACCGCCTGCATGACGCAGGCCACGCCCTCGTTCTTGGCGGCCGGGTCGCTGTTGGCGGCGTGATTGAAAGCCCAGTTGATCTGGGCGCGGTTGTAGCCCCAGGCGGTCGTGCCGTCCGGCCGCGAGCAATCCGGCAGGGTGATCAGGGTGTCGCGCGGGATGGCGACGATGTCGACGCGCTGGCGGTCGGCCGAGATGTGCGCCACCATGTTGACGTCGTTGAGCAGCTCTCTGTATCTCTCGGGGTTGGACGACAGGTGCTCGTAGACGGTCCCGGCGTTGTCGCCGTCGCGGCTGTCGATGGCGGTCAGCAAGATGTTGACGGCCTGGCCGCCGAAGGGATCGCCGGGGGCCGCCTCGGCCTCGGTGGTGGCCTTGCGCTCGGGTCGGCCGGCCAGGCCGAGCAAGTCGTCAACCTGGTCCAAGACGGTCAAGTTGGCGTCGAATTGGCGGATGCGCTCGCCCACGGCCACGAAAGCCGCCAGCATCACCGAGGCCATCACGCAGGCCACCACTTTGAGGGGGCGGTGGCGGGGGATCTTTAGCCGATGCCGCGGCGGGGCGGCAGACCGATCGGTCAGGTGGCGCGGTTGCACTGGTCTCCTTGCTGTGGTGCCGGGGATGGGCCATGAGCCAGTTCCAGATTAGGCGAAGCGCCCTTCAGCTCAGCGAAGACGCAAGTCAGGCCTGGTGGAAATTTGGTGGAGATGCTCACGACAGGCCACCGCCGCCGGCCCAGACCCCCTGGCGGATCTCCTCGAAGTCGCGCGCCGAGCGGTCCGGGTCCAACAGCACGGCCGAGCCGATCCCGCCCGGCTGGTAGTTGAGGGACTGGATGGTCGGCGTCCCTTGAATGCCGTCGGGGCCGGTGGCGGCCCGGAAATCGAGCAGCAGCCGCCCCAGGTCGAAGACGTCCGCGTCCTGGTCCACGACCAGCGCCCCGGTCCCGGCCTTGACCAGATCGACCTGCCGGTCCGGGCGCCAGAGCAAGGACGGGTCGAGGGCTTTGTTCATGACCGCGGCGACGACCTGGCGCTGGCGGTTGCCGCGGCCGATGTCCCCCAGTGGGTCGGCGTGGCGCATGCGGGCGAAGGCCAGCGCCTGCGCGCCGCCGACGTCGTGGCAGCCGGCCTGCCATTCGAGTTTCGAGTCTTTGTCCAAGACGTCTTGGTCGAGGCACAGGTTGACGCCGTCGACGGCCTCGACCAACTCGGTCACCGAGCCGAAGCCGACCTCGACATAGTGGTCGATGTGCAGGCCGGTGAGTTGCTGGACGGTCTCGACCAGCAGTTTGGGGCCGCCGAAGGCGTAGGCGGCGTTGATCTTCTGGCCGCCGTGGCCGTCGATTTCGACATAGGTGTCGCGGGACAGCGAGATCAAATAGGCCTGGTCGTTCGGCGCCACGTGGACCACCAGCAGCGAGTCGGCCCTGGCCCCCTCGGTGGCGTCGTTGACGCCGCCCGAGCCGCGCTTGTCCGAGCCCGCCACCAGGTAGGTCCGCCCGGTCTGGGCGCCGCCTTCGACCAGGGCGTCGACGCGCTGAAGCTTGGAGTTGGCCCACAGCGCCAGCCCGACCGGCCAGGCCAGGGCCAGTATCAGCAACCGCGCC
>JAIROU010000488.1 GCA_031257375.1 Bifidobacteriaceae bacterium | reverse complement strand
CTGGCTCAACCACCTGTCCCAGGCGCGGCTCAATTACGTGTCCCAGCCCGGCTCAATTGCGTGTCCATCGGTGGCTCAATTACGTGTCCCAGCCTGGCTCAATTACGCGACCGTCCACAGGCAACCGGAGATGTCACGCTGTACACGACCGGGGACGGTCAAACCAGCGTTGAAGTGCGGCTGGAGGACACGTTTGGTTGACTCGGCATAAGCTGGCCGCGCTGTACGGGCGCGACGTCAAGACGATCGACAAGCACATCGCCAACGCCCGATCAGAAGAACTCGCGGGCATCCCAACTGTCGCGAAATCTGCGACAGTTGCTCGCGAAGGCGTCAGACCAGGCCATGTGCGGCTTAGTCTGGACGGCCCTTCCCCCATCACAGGCCCAATACTCGCCACTACGATTGGGTTGTGCGTGTCCGGACGGTGATTGCCGCAGGCGTCCTGGCGGCCGGATTGGGCGCCGGCGTCGGCGCTGGCGTGGCGGCGGATTGGCGCCGGGGCGGCGTCGACGGGTCGCTGGCCGAGACTTACGCAGATCTTGTCTACGGGGCGGCCGAGGTCCAGATGAGAGACTTCGAAAAGGCGTATTACGAGCGGGTCTTTGTCAAGTTAGAAGTGGAGGAAGACGGCGCCACGGCTCAGGCCACCGTGGCTACCCCCGACCTCAAGTTGGTGCTGGCGGATGTGGACGCGGCGCTGAGATCAGAAGGCGCTTTGTCCGGTGAAGATTATCAAGCCGGGTTCGCCGCGGAGTTCATCAAGGCGTTGGAGGCCCACCCTGAGACGGTCACTTCCCAAGTGACCGTGGAGGTCCGCCGGGACGGCGGGGTCTGGAAACTGGTGCCGAATGACGCCTATGACACAGCCGTCACTTGCGATCTGGCGGGACTGTACGTCCAATACTACGAGCAGATGATGAATGACTATGTGGATCAGAACCCTTAGGCCGGCCCTGACGGCCATGGTCGGTTGCCTCGCCGCCGCCTTGATCGTCACGTCAGGTTTGACGCCGGCGGCCAAGGCGGCCGATTCGTTCACCGACTTCCCGGTGCGGCTGAATGTGAATTATGGCGAGACCACCGAAGAGACGTTTTACCAGGCCGACGGCCAGGTCTTCGCCGACATCCGACTCATGGCCCGGCTAACCAGGTGCGCCGTCTCGCGACAGGGCGACGACTATGTGCTCAAGCACGCCGGCGCTATTCGGACTGTGACCTTCAACCCCAACAACCAGACCATTGATGAGTCCCTTAACAGCGGTGGCACGTCACGGACGCAGTCGCTGAGAATCCTGCGGGCGGATGAGACGGTCCTGGTGCCCGCCTACTCCACGCTGACCTATCTCGGCGCGACCGTGGAGTTCGACCCCGCGACCGGGACCGTCGAGGTGGACATGCCGCGCGTCACCTTCTGGGAGGCGTTCGAGTTCCTGCTTGTCAGCGACGGGTGGCAGGTCTACGAAATGGGGGACCACAAGCTGGAACTGATCCTCGACAACATCATCGATTTCATCAACCCCGGCGGCAGCAGCATCTTCGACCTGATCTCGGGCGCGCGCCAAAAGGACGCCATTTACGCGGCCCTGGACGCCGACCCTCTGGCTTATGATTCGGCCCGGACCAAGGCCGCTGAGAACCTGGACTCGATGAACGCGATGATCGAACAGATCAAGGCGGCCAATACGGCCGGTCAAAACGCGGTTGATTTGGCGTTCTTGCTGGATGACGCACGGTTCCTGCGTATAGTCAGGAATCGGATGGGCGATCAGGCCGAGAGGGTCCTGGCCTACATCGACTACTTCGATCAGGCGGAGTTTCGGTCCAGAGTCAGCGAAATCGCGAACGGCGCCGCCGACGCGGCCGATGCCGTGCTCTTGGCGGCCGATATCGCCACCACGATCTATGACAGGGTCAACGCGAGCGCGACGGCCAAGGAGGCCTTGAAGAGCACGCTCTCGCGCGACACCCTCCAACGCGCCGGCAATCCGCCGCTGAATGGCGATTACGTCAGGCGCGCGAACGAGGTTTCGGCCACCTTGTCGTCAGTCGGCGTGACCATGATCCGGACCGCCTTGGAGAAAAGCGCCAGCTTCTTCGCGGACAAGGCGAGCGACGCGGCCATCAAGGCGCTCAGCAGCGGCTCCGCGGGCATGATCGCGTATGAGCTGAGCGGGTTGGTTCAGGACGCCGTCCTGGTTTCACCAATTGGCAAATACACACCGTTCGCCGAAGTCCCGAAGGCTGAGGCCAGCCGCATGGGCATTTTGGCGTCTGAATACGCCGCCCAGACCCTCGACGTCTTGAACGGCCTGAGAGACCGGGTGATCCAGGACCAGGGCCGCGACCAGCAGACGCTCAACGCCTTCTACTATTCAACGGTGCTGCTACTGCGCTACTCGTTGGTCTGGCACGAGAGTTGGGCCGAATACAACCGGTGGGTCAAAGGCGGGGACACCCGCATAAAGTGGTTCCAGGACGGGGCGAACACCGTCGCCGGAACGATCTTCGACTTTGAGACCTGTTCCGTCACGGCGATTCCAGACCTGGCAGACTTGGCGGATCGCGCCGCCGACTTCGACGCCGAAGTCGTCCAATCGGCCCCCGAAGTGGTCTCCGAAGCCGACTTTTTCGCCTCGCTCCCCGAGACCTTCACCTTCAGCAGCGGCGCGGGAGCATGGCGGACCATAGTCAGAATCCACGGCGACGGCGCTTTCGATGGCGAATACTCTGATTCCAACGCGGGCGACATTGGCCTCAGCCATCCCAACGGCACTCGCTATGAGTGCCACTTCAGCGGCCGGTTCGGGGATGTGAAACGCATTTCGGATTTCGAGTATTCGATGCGCCTCGAAGGCCTCACCCAGGTGGAAGCGGTCGGGTCAGAAAAGATCGTCGACGAGGTGCTGGTTGTCGGGGCAAACCCCTACGGGTTCGAGGACGCCGACGAGTTCCGGGTCTACCTGCCCGGCCGGACGACTTCGGACCTTCCCGAGGCATTCTTGAGTTGGGTTGGCTCACCGTGGGCTTGGGCCGACGTGCCGACGCAGCTACCGTTCCACGGCCTGTACAACCTGGGCGGCGAACAGGGGTTCACCGGCTCCTCATAGCCGCGCAGCGCGAGCGCCCCACCGCCACGCCAAAATCCGGGAGGACGGCATCGCGCATACTCCGCGCACGCGCCGAGCGTCCCTACCCGAGCGGCCCTACCCAAGCCGCCCTACCCGAACCGCCCGTGCACGTAATCGGCCGTCCGCCGGTCGCGCGGGGAGTTGAAGACGGCCTCGGTGTCCCCGTGCTCCACGATCACGCCGGGGGCGCCATCGGCGGCCAGGAAGAAGGCGCACTGCTGGGACACCCGCTGGGCCTGCTGCATGTTGTGGGTCACGATCACGATCGTGACCTCGCGCTGCAACTCGCCCATCGTCTCCTCGATCACCCGCGTCGAGGTCGGGTCCAGGGCCGAGCACGGCTCGTCCATCAGCAGCACCTTCGGCCTGACCGCCAACGACCGGGCGATGCAGAGCCGTTGCTGCTGGCCGCCCGACAAGCTCCCGCCCGGCTGGCGCAGCCGATCCTTGACCTCCCCCCACAGCCCCGCCCTGGTCAACGACCCCTCCACGATCAGGTCGCGGGCCTCCCGGCCGACCCGCCGCCCGGTCAGCTTGAGCCCGGCCAGCACGTTGTCGTAAATGCTCATGGCCGGGAACGGGTTGGGCCGCTGGAACACCATCCCGATGTCCTTGCGGGCGTCCTGGGTCCGGTGCCCGCGGTCGTAAATGTCGTTGCCGTCGAGTAGCACCGACCCGGCCAGCGCCGCGCCGGGGACCAGTTCGTGCAGCCGGTTGAGGATGCGCAAGAAGGTCGACTTGCCGCAGCCGGACGGCCCGATCAGGGCCGTCACCTGCCCCGCCGGCATGGTCAGCGACACGCGCTCCAAGACTTTGTGCGCCCCGAACCAGGCGGACACATCCCGCGCCACGATCACCGACAGCGGCCGGCTCGGGCCGGGGAACGGCTCGGCCAGGGGTGCGCCCGCCGGTCCGCCGATGGCCGGGCCGGGCGCCACGTCGCCCGATGCCGCCCGCCCGCCAACCCTGGGCCCGGCCGGTCCCAGCGCCCCGGCTTGGGCGGGCGCCAGTACCTCGGTGGCCGCCCCCGGCGACGGCCCCGCCGCGGGCGCGGTGACGGCGGCGTCGGGGGAGGCCAAAGCCCCGAGACCCGGCCCCAGGTCGGCGGCGGGCGGGCTCGCGGCGGGCGGGGCGGAATCGGTCAGTTTGGCGGGGGGAGCGTTCATGTCAGGTCCTTTGGCTCATCTGTTCACAGTAGGTTCGGCAAAGCGTTCATGATGGAATCGGCGCAGGTCACGCCCAGGGCGAGCAGCACCGGCAGCCCGACCAGCCAGGCCTCGCGCCGGCCCCAGGCGCGCCACAGCCACCACACCGCCAGTCCGGCGGCGGCGGTGAAGACGGCGATGAAGAAGGCGATGAACCAGGCCGAGCGGTCCTGTCCCATGGCGCGCTCGGCGGCGGGCAGGGCGGCGTAGGCCATGACCCTGGAAGAGGGGCTGTGCGCCTCCGTCACCAGCTCGGCATCGACGTGCAGCACCCCGGACGGGAACAGCGCCAGCCCGTCCCCGGTCAGCAGTTCGAGGCGGGCCTGGCCGGGGCGCAGTTCCTCGGGCATCGGATCGCCCGCCCGGCGCAGCGCGAAGACCTGGTAGGTGGCCACGCCCTGGCCGGTGGTGAGGGTGATCTGATCGCCCGGCGCCAGGCTCTTGACCTTGCCGAACGGCCCGCCGTAAGTGGCCTGGCGGCCGAGTATGACGGCCGTGCCGGGCTGGCCGGGCATGACCGAGTCGCGCCGGTGCCCGGCCCCGCCGCGCAAGACGGCGGCGCTGGAACCCTCCAGGACCACCTCGCTGAGCCCGATCTTGGGGATCTCGAGCAGCGCCACCGGCGTCCCCAGCGGCGTCATCTCCTGGTTGAGGGCCAGTTGCCCGGTGGGGGCCTCGGCCTTGGCCAGGGCCGAGCGAAAGTCCTGGTAGGCGAGGCTCTGCGCCCGCTGGTGCTGCAAATGGGAGAACACCGCCGCGTGGCCGACGAAGGCCAGCGCCAACGCCGAAACGGCCGTCACCACCGCTCCAACCCACCACCGGGCGTCGCGCGGGGCCGGCGCCGAGTTCGCCAGCGCCGGTGCGGGCAGCCGCGAACGCCCGCTCCGTCTCACGTTCCCGATGCCGCGCCCGCCCCCGTTCGCGCCCGCACCCGCGCCCGCGCCCGCAGCCCCGTTCCCAGCCCGGCGCGCGCGCCAGCCCGGCGGCTGGCGACGGGCGTCGCGATTTGGGTCGGTTGGCGCCTGGCGCCGGGCGTCCCGGTTGGCGGGGTGGGCGGTTTCCAGGGTCATGGCGCGGCGACTCCAGCCCTGTCGGAGCGGTCCCGCATGGCGCGCACAGCCCGCCGGATGGTCCAGGCCAGCGCCAGCGCCAACCCCAGCGCCAGCAGCCACCACAACCAGGCCGGCCAGCCGTCGTCCGGCGGCGGGTCGGCCGGGACGCCCACCAACACGTCCGCCCTGGCGACCACGGCACCGCACCAGCCCGTGAACTGGATCGAGTGGGTGCCCGGCGCGGCGTCATCGGCGACGGCGAAAACAGCCTCCACCCGGCCCTCGGCATCGGCGGTGAAGTTGCCGATCAAGCGCGGGTCGGAGAACAGCGCCAACTGCACCCGCTCGCCAACCTCGAAACCGGAAGCCGTGGCCGTGACCTTGTGGCTGGGCAGGTAGAGGTCCTTGTCGACGGCGGCGGCCCAGGCGTCATCGGCCGGTTCCAACGGCAAGGCCGGCTCGACCTGGACGCAGGCGCCGTCCCCGTCACCATCGCCGTCCCCGTCACCGCCGCCGCCGGGGACGGTGCCGCCGCCGGTGTTGGCGCCGCCGCCAGGACTGCCGCCGGGTGCGGTCGACGATGGGATCGGAGCCAGGCTGGTCGAGGCGCTGGAACTGGGGCTCGAGGTGGGGCTCGGGATGGGCGCGTCATACTCGTCCTCGAGGCCGGATCGGCTGGGCGAGGGATTGGTCACGCCGGGGACGTTGACGGAGAGGTCGGCGTCCTCGGCCGGGGCCGGCCCGGCGGCCAGCCACACCCAAGCGACCCCCGCCAGGGCGGCCATGATCATTGGCGGCAGCCGCCGCCGCGCCGGGCTGGCCGGCTCCGTCCCAAGCCGATCCGGTTCGCGATCAACCCGGCCGGCGCCGGACAGGTCGGCGCCCGCCCGCTCCGAGGCCGGTCTGGCCCGGCTGACGGCCTCCAGGTCGGCCCGAGTGAACGGGGGCCGCCCGCGGCTGGGCGCGGCGGCCAGCCCCGCCGCCCGCCGGGCCGCCAAGTCTCGGCGCAGCACGCGGCGGCGCCGGACGGCGCTCATCGGGACGCCCCGGCCGCGCCGGCAACGCCACCGGCGCCGGCCGCGAAACCGGCCCGCAGTTCTTCGGTGTACAGCGCCAACTCCGCCGCCAGCAGCCGCCGCGAGCGTTTTCGCCGCCAGACCACCAACCAACCGCCAAACCCGATCAGCGCCAACAGCCCCAGCAACGACCAGGGCACCGCCCAAGCCCGGGCCGATCCGGTGGCCGCTCCGGCGGCCAGGTCGATCGCCTCGACGTCGCCGTCCCCCGGCAGCGGCGCCACCGTCACCTGCGCGGACACCAAGAACAGCGGCGCCACCTGCGGCAACGTCGCGGTGACGTGCCCGGTCCCGCCCGGCAGCAGGTTGGCCACCGGCTCCAACGCGACCGTGCCCAGCGAGATTCCGAACGGCCCCGTCAACTCCACCATCGGCGCCCCGGACAGCCGCACGTTCCCGGTGTTGGAGACGTCGAAGCTGACCGAGGCGACGCCGCGCCCAAACGGGTTGAGCACGCCATCGTACGTCGCGGTGACCCCGCTGACCCCGACCGCGGCCGAGAGCGGGCCGTCCACCCGCAGGTAGACGCGCGCCCCGACGCGCTGCTCCAGCAGCACCAGGGTGCCGGACTCGTCCGGCGAGGTCTGTTCGAAGGAGGCGACCAGCCCAGCCGAGTGGTCGCCGGGGGTGGCGTCGGCCGGGACGGTGATCACGAACGGCACGATCCGCTGCTCGCCGGACTCCAACGAGACGCGCACGCCCAGGTCGTGAGCGCATTCTTCCTCGGCCTCGTCGTTCGAGTCGGGGCATTCGGCGGGGCCGGAGTCGACCGCCGTCCAGGCGCCGAGGTCGGTCGAGGCCTGCTCCGCCCCGATCAGCGTGAACTGGGCGGTGTCGTAGTCGGTGGTGGCGTCCGCCGCGTAGACCCTGAACTGGGCGGCGTAGTCGGAGTGGTTGGTGACGGCTATCGCGTCAGTGATGACGGTGCCGGGCGCGACCTGGTAGTCGAAGGCGGCGCGCCCGTCCGGCCCGTCCGGCCCGGCCGGCTGCACCCCCCAGGTGACGTTGCCCGCGGCGGCGCCGTCCGCCTCGTCCACGGCCGGGGCCAGTCGGTCCCGGACCGTCAAGACGGTGGGCGTCGCCTCGGCCGAGGCAGACCATGCCGCCGATGCCGTGCCCAGCGCCACCAGCACCGCCCCGGCCACGCCTAGGGCGGCGGCGCCGGTCAGGTTCGTCTGCCTGCTGCGGTTGCTCATCGGATTCCTTTCACATGTTCGGCTTCAGTGTTGGCCGGCCCCGGCGGCGCGGGCGAGCTCGGCGCGGACGGCGCGGACGGCATCGGCGGCAAGAGCGGCAAAAGGCGACACGGGCGGCGGCGGTCAGATCAGGGTCAGGGTCAAGGTGGCCGAGTACGTCCCGGCGGGCGTGCCGCCCGGCACCCTCAGCGTCAGGGCCGCGTTCACCGTTGTGGTCACGTCCTCGGCGGCCGAGGCCGCGCCGGTGGCCAGCGGCTGATCGACCGACAGCCCCAAGCCCAGACCGGGCTCAACGGCCGCCCCGGCCGCCCCGGCCCCTGACACCTTGGCGGGCGCCCAGCCCAAGTTGGCCGCCGACAGCGGACTGGCCACGCCGGCGGCGGTGAAGTCCGAGGCCCGGCCGTTCAGCGTCCAAGCGGCGGCGGCCGGGTCGCGGCGGTCGTCGTTGACGGTGACATCGGCCAGGTGGCCGGTCGCCTGCCAGGGCTGGCCCTGGAGGCGGACCGCCGGGCCGGTCAAGGTGGTCAGGCCGGGCTTGACGCTGATCTTCAGCCCGGTCGGCGAAGTCGGGACGATCTCTTCGGGGATCGCGACCTCGACCTCGGACTCGGCGCTGTCATAGACGGCCGGCGCCGGGGCGGCCACGACGTGCCAGGCGCCGCCCGGCTCGATCTCGATTGTGACCGCGTAGTAATAGTCCCTGGCCTCGTAGTAGCCGTAGCTGGACGAGCCGCCGCAGGTGTGCCGAAGCTCGACGGTGGCGCCGGCGCCGGCGTACTGCCACGGGAAGGTCGAAGCCACGTGCGGCGTGACCGCGTAGTTCCCGACGCGGTAGATGTTGGCGTCCGCCTCGTTCAGGCCGGCGACCGACGGCGCCGCGTCTGCGTCCGCCATGATCGCGTAACCGGCGGTTTGGCGGACGCCGCCGGACATTCCCTCGAAGGTGGACCAATAGCGGTAGCCGGCCGGGCAGATTTGGCCCGCCCAGGTGAAGGCCGAGGTGATCCAGCCCGTCCGGCCGGTGGCGTCGAGGACGCCGGAAGCCGGGGACACTTGCAGTTCGCCCAACTTGAGCGGGTCGTCCTCGGCGGCGGCCGGCTGGGCCGTGGCGACCGCGGCGGTCATGGCGGCGGCGGCCGCGGTCAGGCAGGCCAAGGTCTTCCTGGCCAGATTCTTGACATTCTTGCTCATTGGATTTATCTCCTGTCTTTCTTCTGTTGGTGGCTAGTGCCCCGGCCGGGCGTGCGGGGGGCTGGCCTTGACGCGCGCAGATGACCGGGGCGGGTCACATGAGCATGCGGGTGTGGGTTGAG